>DRDE01000015.1 GCA_011040095.1 Nitrospirota bacterium | reverse complement strand
GCGGTGCCATCGCTCAAATTCTATTTTCTGATTTACAAAAATCAACGGATCAGGAAGGGCTGATTCTATCTCTCCTATAAATGAATCGATCAACTTCTTCCCTTCAAGAGTAAATGCCGGCATTATGACAATTTCACCCTTTGCTTCTGAATTACCCTCCCAGAAATCTTTAAGCGTTATATAAGGAACATATCCGTCATTGTTTACCCTTGCAACAATCCATGTCGGGTTTTTGCCCTTTATGTCCAACAGGCCTTTCAGCAGAGACTCGAAGGTGGTTATCTTTTTATTTATTTCATCAAAATCCGATCTCCAGATCAAATAATTAAAATATAATCGTCCGAACTTCTGTCTTACTTCATTCCCGATCCCCTGATTAGCCGGGTAAAGGAGACTCACATATGATGGCTGAGGTTTTGCTCTCATTACTTCGATGTCCTGCCCGGCAAGGCGGGCCTTAATCAGGTTAATCCGTCTTGCCAGATGGGCAACATACCGGCCGATAACATCATCAGGCGTAACTGCATTAAAATTAGTGATGTCCTCTATCATATCTTTGTCCAGTGGTTCTAAAAAGGCATTTTTGAACTGGCTGCAATATCCGGCTTTAAGTCTTTTTTCGACATTCATACTCTCATACAAACCGAATCTTGGGAACCACCAGTCTTTATTCTGATCCTCCAGTTTCAGAATTGCTTCATTGAAGCGGCCCATTGTGACTAAGTCTTCAAGGTACTCCCCTCGAAGGATAGGAGGTCTTGCAAATTGACGGGCTGAATTCAATATGTTGAGATTCTTCACAAATGAAAAACTCAGCAGACCACAAATAGCCACACCTATTACTACCCAGGAAGTCAAACCAAGGTTTCTTGTAAATGTTTTCCACTGAACGGCATATCTGGTAGGGGCAAGCAGTCCTTTGTCCGCAGGCAGTATTTTTGAGAAAAAATCGTGGAGGAAAAGTCCCTTGCCGGTTCCGGGCAACACTTCTTTTTCTCCGATCATGCCGAGCTTATTCAGGAAGTGGGAAAACGGGCTTCCTTCCTGTCGACCGCTGCTGAAGAAAAGGCCGCGTAAAACAGGAGTTTCCTGGTAAGGATTCTCCTGGAAGGCCCCTCTCATAAAAGACCCGAGACCCTGTTTAAGGTTTTCGAATTCCTCGGGGAAAAGAAGAAGAGCAGGGTCAACCCCCCCGGATTCCGGTTTATGCAAAAGAAGGAGCCGGAGATTTCTTAATCGCTCACCAATAGTATTGATGGCACGGTCAAGAAAGGCCCCGATATCCGTTGATAAATCATTATTAATAATGCCCATGGGCTGTTCCATGCTCTTTTCCGGTAAACGGTCACAGAACCGGGTCATCCCCTGGATTAAATCACATTTTGAAACAAGGACATAAACTGGGAATTTGACACCCATAATCCGCATCAGCTCATCAATACGATGCCGGATTTTCCGACCATCCTCTTCAAGCGCCTCTTTTGAAGTTTCAAGTAATTTGTCGGCCGCTACTGTTATGATAAGTCCGTGGATGGGCTCTTTTTTCCTGTACTTGACTAACAGGTTCAAGAACCTCTGCCATTCTTCCTTATCCCGGCCTTCATCAACCGGAATGGCATATCTCCCGGCAGTGTCGAGAAGAATTGCCTGTTCAAAAAACCACCAGTCGCAATTTCTTGTGCCTGAAATCCCGGATGTCCGTTTGACCTCGACAAAAGGCGAAGAAAGGCGCGCACTTTTAATGGCAGTGGTCTTTCCTGATCCACTCTCTCCCATTACCAGGTACCAGGGAAGAACATAAAGCGGGTTCCCTGATTTTCTCAGGTGAGACCGTTTCAGGGCGTTAATGGCCTCTTTCCAGCGAACCTGAAGTTCTTTCAACTCATCTTTTTCTTTTCCTTTCAGCTTCCTCATGCGGGCTTCATCCTGCTCTATGACCTGCTGAACAAAACGTTGTTCCCGACGCTTCAACCACATTCTTCGAAGGAAAACGCCCCCTATTCCCAAACCGGCAAGGATAAGCAACAGAAAAAATCCCACCCACCACGGCCAGCCCAGCGCAAGGACAAGTGCAAAAACAAGCAGTATACCTGATATTCCCACTGCGGCAATAAAGAAAATTTTCAGAAACCTTATAATCATGTCTTTCATAAGGGATATTCCTTTAAAATCTTTTTCCGACCCCGTCCAGCACAATGCGGTAAATAAAGTATAACAGTGAAAAAAGAAGTACAGGTGAAACAAAAATAATAATGTTAAAAAGCGTAAAACCGGGTTTCCGCTTTTGACCGACTGCTCCCACAGCCCCGGAAGGATAGGCTTCAGGAAAAAGTTCCGTTCTTTCAAGTGAGGGAAGCCCCACCGAAGTTCCGGCGAGAAGCTTAAGGTTGGATGTCTTCAACTGTTCAATGAGATATTCATCTCCTTTATGACAATAACGTCCTGTGAAGCCCAGAGACAGGCAAAGATAATAGACCTCCCTTATGTCTCTTTGATGTAAGCCCAGGGCATTCAGCCGGTTAAAGACCTCTTCACCGGCATCGGTAATATTGTAATATATCCGTTGGAGCTGTTCTGTCTGCCAACGATTTTTTTCGTTCCATGAAGAACCGAGAATTGTCTCATCTACCCAGGCGCATATCACGAAGCGGGCCTGGTCATAATCCTCCTGTGAGAAAAAATCTTTCTTTAAACAAATTTCACTTTGCGTGAGAAGACGCATGATATCGGCCTTGACTTGTTCATAAGGGGGCTGCTTTAGATTTACCGTTTTCCGGAAATAAACCACATAGGCTACAAGTTCCATGAAACAATCAGTAAGATGCATAATAGACTTCCTTTCAATAAGCCGGTTTGTAACTTATTAATTTTTAACCGGGAAATCAACCAGTTATAATCATGATGCCGTTATTATCCTACAACCATAAGTTCCGCTTCCAGGTTGTCCGGGGCATTGTCCCAATAAAGCGCTATATTATTGCCCTGTGTCACAAAAGTCCATTGTTCACTGTGGATGTCTATTGCAAAATAATAAGAGTCAGCTCTGCGAGGCAATTCCTGCGGCGGCGACTGAAGGTGCTCCAACCTGATACCCGGAAGGGCACGGGCTATAAGGATCGGTAAATTTTCCCGCGAACTAAATTTGGCGATAGTAGTCAGTGTCCTAATTATAGACTTAGGGTCCTCATCTGTTTTACATACCAGGTAAAACCTGTTATGACCTTCAAAAATAGCCGGTTTTAAATCGGCTGCATAGTAAGTTCCATCATACTCCAATCGTATCACATAATCCGGCCCCGCTGTGATTTCATCTAATAATTGAGAAACCAGCGCCTGGACTGCCGCAAAACACTCCCATTGCTTGCGATGATCATACTTTGGAATGATTCGGCTCCCATCCTGTGATTCACCAATGACATTGACCCTTTCGGAAAAAGAAGAGAGTTCCCCTATAAGCTGCCTTAATGTGCCGTAGACAATCCAGGGATGCACTTGCCGGGCTTCCGTGAAATGGAAAAGAACGGGCACATAACGGTTAAGCGATCTTAACGCCAAAAGATAAACCATGTCCCTGGAGCCGAACTCTGCCGTCTGTATCCCCCGCTGACTTTTATACTCTTCAAGCTGGTGACTGCGGGCGGCAATCTGGTCCCTGATCTCCTTTATAAGTTTTAAGAGAATCTCTGAACCGTGGATCGTCAGACATGGCGGGACAAAATGCCGTGACAGCCTTACCTCTTCCCCTGCCCTTTCAAGTTGAGCAACGGGAATAAGATCATAATCACCCGCTTGATCCTGCTCGGTTTCCCAGAATATCCTGAGCACATAATAAAGTCTTTTAACCTGGCCACCAGGGCCGTCAGAATGCAAATCCTTAATTTCTTCCGGCTCGGCTACTGTAACAAACCGGGTTGTTGTTTCTTTAATAGATTCCGGTTTTTCAATAACTGTAACGTTTTTCGCTTCATTATTCCATTTTTTCAGACCAATAAAAACGCGAAACGGTTTACCGCCTTCAACCCATGCCTCATTAAAGGACCGGGCTTCAATAAGGGCATTACCGGGGAAAACCGCATAAGATCCATCCGGAAATAATAAATCGCCCTTCAATAGTTTAAAAGAACCTGTGCCCAACGCCGCATTCCGGATATCAACTGAGCCTGTTCCCCAGAAATGCGGCTGCTGGAAATGGCGATACGGTGACAGGAGGGATTGAAAAGACAGATCAAGCAATTGAAAGTGCTGGGGTTGAAGAAAGAGGCCTTGATGCCAGTAAAGCGGTCTGTGTATCTCCATTATTCCCCCCTGAACTCTAAAATCTCTTGAGGACCTAAATAAATATCAACTTTAAGCGGCATTGGGTTTTTTAAGAAAGATAACGGTATTTGAGTCAAACGAACTACATATTCCTTGTTAAGATTAAAGTAGCCGGCTACGAAGCCAACGTATTTTGCGCTTTCCGATCGGTCCAATACCTCACTGATTTCCTTGCCCGGTTGAATCACTAACCTCCTCGAACTCACAACGCCCGGATCAAAGCGACTGCATTCCAGAAGCTTTGACAGTCCTTCATCTTCGTCCACAAGCTGGTTAAAAGCATTTGGATCCCTGAGTTGATAGACGCACAACAATAAAGTATGTGGATTCCCCTTATAGAGATTTAATTGCGGGGAGCTCCTGATGGCAATATGTATGGCATTTTCCCCATATTTCCATTCAGAAGTTGAGGCGCATGAGTAAATCAAAAACATTAGAACTGGAAAGAATAATATAATGAATGCTCTTTTCATTTCGGCCTCCCGGATTCAGTTTTTATACAACTTTTGACAAATCTTTTCAAATTCTCTTAATAAATCTGCTGTGAAACGTTCTGAATCATACCAACTTCTACAAACCTGGAATCTTTCTTTGTAAACCTCAAAAAGCTCGGCCTTGCGAAAGGGACCAAATTTAAAACCTCCCTCCGTATCAGTGGAAATACGATCCGGATCCAACTCATTCATGATCTGATTCACGATGTTGCCGGCCGCTTGTTGAAATGCCCTGTGTGAAACTAAAAATGCCTGCTGGATCTGATCCAGATAGTCATGAAGGGACTCAGTGGCTTTTTCTTCCTTAAGATCAGAACCGATGATATGTCTGATCGTTTGAAGCTCTTCCTCCTCCCCTAACAGGGTAGAATGAATGACCCCGATTATCCGGTTTAAAGCATCAAAAACAGTGTTTAAGGAATGGGCAAGTTTTTCCGACAACTCTGTCGATGACAGGCCTGCAGTTGACATTCTTCCTCCCAGCAGCAAAGATACTAATCCGGAAAAATCTTCCTGTTCAAAACTGATTTCCCGCCTTGAATCATGTTTTACTCCTGTACAACTATCAATCAGCTCTTGTAAGACCGCTATTCTTTTATCAGGTGAGCAGTCCTTTAATATCTGTTTCAAATATGCCTCTATAACTGTCTCGGCTCTCGTGTAATCCGAATCATAAATCGTCCTGATTTCCCTTATCAAAGTATCTATAGGTATTGGACTGATATTATTTGTTTCCATTTTTGATCTTGTCCCGAATTTTTCGTGGTTTCAGGATGATTGTTCTGGACAAAACATCCTCTTCCTGTATTTTTTTTATTTTTTCCCCGGCAGGTTCCGATGGTTCCCCTGATTCCCTTTTTTTCGATTTAATGCCGGGCAATAAACTTGACAAATCCTTATGACCTTGAGAGGGCATGATAACTGTCTCCTGAAGGGGGTCTTCCTGATCGGGAGGCTCCGGGGAAGTATGTTCTTTTCTTGAGGTGTCAGCAGAAAGGATTACCGTCTCTGTAAATTCTGCATCCGGCTGCGTTAATTCTATACTCCATTTGTCGTAAATTTTTCTAAGAATTGCCAGAATTGCCTCACTTTCCGCCATTGCAACTCCTTATCATAGCTGAACGACATAGCTGCGCATAAGTTATCCTGCAATCTCCCGCCTGGTTCAGCCTGTAATTGCAAGGTTGATTAAGATTACTGGAATAGTTCAGCTGCCCTCTTCCTTTGCATTACCCACAAGACTGAACAGAATTTTTCCCCTTTGGAAAGGGGGGTTAAGGGGGATTTTTTAATAATATTTCCTTTGAGATTTTAAAAAACTTCTATATTCAGAATATCTCTCTCAATATCTTTAATCCAACCTTGTTCCTTTTTGTAACAAAAGACATTAAAATTATAAAATCCCCCTCGCCCCCTTTCCCAAAGGGGGGCGCTGAACCATTACAAGATTTCTTATTTATCAGACTAAATTTTCCAATTTATGTTTTATGTGTAGACAGCCAAGTTTATCATATTGATATGACTCTCCGCAAGATTCCGAATGTTTTATATAACAAGGGGAATTCGCTGATTGGACGCACCCAGGAATGGTGCCGAAGGGGGGATTTGAACCCCCATAGCTTTCGCCACACGGCCCTCAACCGTGCGTGTCTACCAAGTTCCACCACTTCGGCTATATATAGAGTGAATTATTGACGCCTGTAATTATAAACTACCCGGTTAATTCAAAACAAGTCTGTTCAGGAAACAGCTGAGGCAAAATTAACCGAGGATTGAATGTCTGACAAGGTTAAGCAGATAAGACGGGAATATCCCTATGATAAGAATCATCACCGCTGTGAATGCAAGGGCAATACTCATGGAAGGTGATCCGGTAAGCCCCGGGACTTCTTTCACCGGATCCTTCATATACATATACATTACAACTCTTAAATAGAAAAATGCCGAGATGGCGCTGAATACAACGGCTATGATCGCTAAATACACATAACCCGCTTTAACAACCTCCATAAACACATAAAACTTTCCGATAAATCCCGCAGTCGGCGGAATGCCGGCAAGGGAAAACATAAACACAAGCATCAATGCAGAGGCAACGGGATGGCTCTTTGAAAGCCCCATATAGTCATCTATATTCTCCCCCCGGAAGCCTTCACTTCTGAGCATTATCACTATTGCAAAGGCCCCGATATTCATAAATAAATATATCGCTAAATAATTGACGGTGCTCGTAAGTCCACCGTCCGTTCCTGTGATAATGCCGAGGAGCATATACCCGGCATGGGCGATTGAACTGTAGGCAAGCATACGTTTTATATTAGTCTGGGCAAGAGCGATAATACTTCCGGCAGCCATGGTAAGAACAGCCACAGGTATCAGGATGCTTGCCCATTGCGCCTGCATTCCTGCAAAGGCATCGAACAGAACCCTGCCCAGGACGGCAAACCCGGCCGCCTTTGGGCCCACAGACATGAAAGCAGTGATGGAGGTAGGCGCACCCTCATAAACATCGGGCGCCCACATATGAAACGGGACAAGTGCAATCTTGAATCCAAAGGCAACGATCATAAATATCAGGCCAAGATACATGATCGGACTGCCGTTAAGGTTTAATGTCTGCAGCGCAACTGCGATCTCCCGGAGATTCGTGGTTCCCGTGAGACCGTATGTAAGGGATATGCCGTACAAAAGAAACGCTGATGAAAACGCCCCGAGGAAAAAATATTTCAGCGCCGCCTCATTTGAACGCTGCTGCTTCCGTGTTATTCCGACAAGAATATATGTGGAAAGCGCCATTAACTCGAGTCCCAGATAAAGAACTATCAAATCGGCAGCCGAGACCATAATCATCATTCCCGTAGTAGCAAACATCAGAAGGGCATAATATTCTCCATAGGATGCCTTTTCTATTGCCATGTATTTAAACGAGATACATATTGTAAGAATAACATTGAGATAGAATATCAGCTTGAAAAAGTTGGCATACCCGTCAAGCACGAACATCCCGGCAAAGACGCCCTGGGACTCATAAACTCCATAGAGTTTACATGTTCCGTATAAGGCGACAAGAGCGCCTGCAATCCCGACTGCAGCAACCACTTCTTTCTTCCTGACAATAAGATCAAGCAGCAGCAGTATTAACCCTGTGCATATCATTGTCAGTTCGGGAACAAAGGGTCTGATATCAAGCAGGCTTATGGTCGTTTCCATCTCCATTAAAATATCTCCGTTATATATTTTGCTATCATGTTTTCATTGCCGGCAACAGCAGTAAGATGCATCTGCTGGATCAAGTTTTCGACTGATGCATGCATATATTCCAGAAAGGTGTTCGGGTAAAAACCTATCCAGAAAACAAGCACGATCAACGGGATTAACGTAATTACCTCTCTCATACTCAAATCCCGGACAGGGTGGCTCCCTGACGCTTCATAGTCGGGGTTTGCATCCTGAAAAAATATCCTTTGATAAAGCCACAGCATATACCCTGCCCCGAGTATGATTCCCGTAGCTGCAAGCACACCGAATATCATCCGGGCCTTGAATGCGCCGAATATGATCAAAAACTCCCCGATAAATCCGTTTGTGCCCGGAAGACCTATTGAGGCAAAGGTCAGGATCATAAAAAATCCCGCAAACCACGGAACAAGTTTGGCAAAGCCTCCGTAATCGGCAATTACCCTTGTGTGGGTCCTTTCATAAATCATCCCTATCATAAGGAACATTGCGCCGGTAATTATGCCGTGGTTTAACATCTGAAGTATTCCCCCCTCGACCCCCTGCGTATTAAGGGCAAAAAGTCCGAGTGTGACAAAACCCATATGACTGACACTGGAATAAGCGATAAGCCGCTTGAAGTCCTTCTGTGCAAAACATACAAGCGCGCCGTAGATAATTGCAATAATGGAAAGTATCAGCAGCGGCCCCAGGAAAAACTTTGTTGCATCCGGGAACATGGGCATGGAGAACCTCAGAAAACCGTATGCACCCATTTTAATCAGCACCCCGGCCAATATCACGCTTCCTGCCGTAGGAGCCTCGGTATGGGCATCCGGAAGCCATGTGTGAAACGGGAACATTGGTACCTTTACTGCAAATGCGGCAAAAAAGGCCATGAACAACCAGCTCTGCAATTGAAACGGATACTGTATGCTGCTGAGCACAAGGATATCAAGGGTTCCACCGGACGTAAAATACAATACTACAATGCCGACAAGCATGAGCACACTTCCGACAAGCGTATAAAGGAAAAACTTGATCGCAGCATAAACCCTGTTCTGGCCGCCCCAAACCCCTATTAATAAAAACATGGGGATCAGCATCGCCTCCCAGAAGAGATAAAAGAGAAAGAAATCCAGGGCAACGAATACGCCGAGCATCCCGGCCTCTAAAGTTAGAATGGCTATATGAAATTCTTTGACCTTTTTTTCAACAGACTTCCAGGAAACAAGTATAGAGAGTATGCTGAGTATGATCGTAAGAAAGATAAACAGGATACTGATCCCGTCAATCCCGATAAAATAGTTTATTCCCCACGACGGAATCCATTCCGACTTTTCTACAAACTGCATCTTGTATGTGGACTTGTCGAAATGCTTTAAAAGAGGGAAGGCCACAAAAAAATTCGCGATAGTAAAAAGAAGGGCGGTCCACCTGACAGCGCTCACATTCCTGATGAAAAGCAGAAGCGCTGCGCCTATGACAGGCAAAAAAACCGTCCAACTGAGTATTGAGTAGTCAAGCTGATTGTAAATTATATCTTCCATAGTTAATTAGCCACCGATCGACACGGATTTCCACTGATATTTTCAAGAAAATTCAATAATAAATTAATTTCATTCATCTCATAAAAACCTTTATTATCCTATCCATTATTTTTTATTTAAATAAATATATCTTTGATCTGTTTCAATCCGCGAAAATCCGCGGCTGAATAAAGCCTTTACTTCAGAAAAACCCATATCCCGATTATGCTCAGCGCCCCTATTGCCATAATAAGGCCGTAGTCAGAGAGCAACCCGGTCTGTATCTTCCTGAGTTTTCTGCTGAAAGCGCCTATTAAATTAGGCACCCCGTTTACAACACCTTCAATTACATGGGTATCAAACCCGAGGATTATCTTATCCGATGCCTTAAGCGTCGGCTGGACTATGGTCTTGCTGTAAAGTTCATCTATATAATATTTATTGAATAAAAGCTTATAAAGCGGCTGGAACGCAGCCCCTAATTTCTGAGGCAGTTCCGTCCTCTTTATATACATTGTGTATGCAATAATCCATCCGGCCACTGCCACGAGTATTGATGCCCCCAGGACAAAGTATTCCTGGGCATGAGTGCCCTCCCCCTCCGGATAACCGAGCACGGGAGCGAGGAATTCTCCGATCTTGTCGCCGTGCTCTGCAAAAATCGGGGGGATACCCACCCACCCTGCGGCCACTGCGCCGACTGCAAGCAGCATCAGCGGAACGGTTATGACCGGCGGGGACTCATGGAGATGATGCTCCTGCTCGGGTGTGCCCCGGAACTTGCCGTGAAACGTCAAGTATATCAGTCTCCACGAATAGAATGCAGTTAAAAGCGCGGCAACCGTGCCGAGGAACCAGAGGAATTTGCCAAGGTCTCCGGCAAGGTACGCTCTCCAGAGTATCTCGTCCTTGCTGAAGAATCCCGAGAAAAAAGGTATGCCCGTAATACTCAGTGTTGCCAGAATAAATACCCAGTAAGTAACAGGCATATATTTTTTCAGCCCGCCCATCTTCTGCATGTTCTGCTCATCATTAAGGGCATGAATAACGCTTCCTGAGCCAAGGAAAAGCAATGCCTTGAAATATGCATGCGTATAGAGGTGAAATATGGCAGCGGAATATGCGCCTACACCGAGGGCGAGGAACATGTATCCGAGCTGGCTCACAGTGGAATATGCAATAACGCGTTTGATGTCGGTCTGTACAAGCGCTATGGTAGCCGCAAATATTGCTGTTAGGCCCCCGACTACGGCAACCGTATTCATGGCAACCTCGGAGAGACTGAAGAGAGGATTGGTGCGGGCCACCATAAAAACTCCGGCAGTAACCATTGTAGCAGCGTGGATCAATGCAGAGACAGGGGTCGGACCTTCCATGGCATCCGGCAGCCATACATGAAGCGGCACCTGTGCCGACTTGCCGACAGCGCCGCAGAAAAGCAGCAGGCTTATCAGTGTAATAAGATCGACATCATATCCGAGCAGATTGATTGTCTGCCCTGCAATACCGCCTGCGCTTCCGAAGACCTGCATATAGTCCAGGCTGCCGAAGGTCAGAAAGATAAGTATTACACCGAGACCAAAGCCGAAGTCCCCGAACCTGTTGACTATAAACGCCTTCTTGCCGGCATCCGCCGCCGACTTCTTGTGGAACCAGTAACCTATCAGGAGATATGAACAAAGTCCGACCGCCTCCCATCCGAAGTACAGGAGCAAAAAGTTATTGGCCATGACAAGGATGAGCATTGAAAACACAAACAGGCTCAGATAGGCAAAAAAACGGTAATACCCGCCGTCACCATGCATGTAGCCTATGGAATAAATAAAGATGAGGGTGCTGATGGATGTTACGACAATAAGCATTATAGCCGAAAGCCGGTCAATGAGAAATCCGACAGACACATTAAAACTACCCGACACAATCCAGCTATAAATGTTCACGTTAATGTCGCGTCCGCCCGCTACATCAAAAAAGGCGCTTACGGCAAGCAGGAAAGAACCGGCGACCGCGGGCACGGCTATCCAGTGGGCCTTGTCCTTGATATAATTCCGGCCGAACAGGATATTGATAAGAAATGATATGAAAGGCAGTAATGGTATTAATGTATATTTCAGCATTTTTTATCCTTTAATCCGTCATTCCCCTCTTTATCTAAAGAGGGGTTAGGGGAGATTACTAATTAAAAAATCCCCCTTCATCCCCCCTTTGCTAAAGGGGGAGACATTTCTATGTCTTATCCCTTGACTTATCCTTTCAGTAAATTAATCTCATCCACCTTGATAGTGGGATTATTTTTATAATACGCAATTATTATCGCCAGTCCGATTGCCGCCTCTGCGGCTGCAACGGCGATTATGAAAAAGACCATTATCTGCCCCTTCATTGACTGAAGGTAATGGCTGAAAGCCACAAAACTGATATTAACGGCGTTCAGCATCAGTTCTATGGACATAAAAGTCATGATCAGATTACGTCTTGTAAGAAAACCGATAACGCCGATACTGAAAACCACAGCGCTTAATATTATGTACCAGCTTAACGGAACCAACTGAAATCCTCCTGTTTTTTTAACTTCTTTTATTAAATCCTTTTCTTCGCCAATACCACTGCGCCTATAATAGCCACCAGAAGAATAAGAGATACTATTTCAAAAGGCAGAAGGTATTTTGTATATAAAACTTTTCCTATCGTCATTATATTGCCCTCGGCTTTTATCGCCTCTATCGTGTATTTACCGAGCTGCGGGAACACCTCGATTTTCCGGACTATTGATACGGCAAACACAACGAATATTATACCTGTTCCGACTCCGACCGGCCAGTGTTTCTGAAACTTCTTTACTGACTCCTCTTTTTTCAGATTAAGCAGCATAATAACAAATAAAAATAATACAAGTATCGCCCCTGCATATACAATTATCTGTATTGCAGCCAGAAACTCGGCATTCAGCAAAATATAAAGACCTGCTATATGAACAAAGAGCGCCAGCATCCACAAAACACCGTGAACAGGGTTTCTCCTTGTTATCATGAGTAAAGATAACACCGTAATCATGACTGCAAAATATCCGAAAATGAACTGGAGCAAAGTCATGACGCTTTCCTCTCTTTATCCTGCGGGATTGCCGGCGCATTAAAATCCCCGGCTTTCGGCCCCCAGAATTTTTCAAAATATTCCGTTCCCACAGGTCCGGCCATATATTTATCCCAGTTTTCGAGCAGACGTTCCTTTGTATAATAAAATTCATCTCTTGTAAAGCCGGCATATTCAAAATGCGGGGTAAGCGCCACTGCGCCATAGGGACACGCTTCCACACATAACGCACAGAAAATGCATCTTAAAACATCCACCTCGTACCTGTCGACAACCTTTTTATGGTCATCACCCTCACTCGTATAGATATGTATGCATTGGGAAGGGCACATGGCAGCGCAAAGACCGCAGCCTACGCACTTTTCCCTGCCTGTCTCAGGGTCCCTGACAAGGGCATGAAGCGCGCGTGCCCCGGGGACAGGCTCCCTTTTCTCATCAGGATACTGCCTTGTGACGGCCGGTCTCACCATATGCTTGAAAGTAAGGGCAAGCCCCTTTAAAATCTCGACCATGAATACTTTTCCGACTAATTCCTTTACAGTCATAATATCTCGCTTAACCTCATTGCCCGTATTAATAATCCGCTTTTTATAAAAGTTTCACCAGCCCCGTCAAAACAATATTCGCCAGCGCCAGGGGGATGAAAAGTTTCCATCCAAGCCCCATGAGCTGGTCATACCTGTACCTGGGCAAAGTCGCCCTCAGCCAGATATAGAAAAACATGAACGCATAGACTTTCAGTATAAACCAGATAACATCAGGGACATAACTGAAAAACCAGAACTCGGGTCCGCTCCATCCGCCCAGAAAGCATACTGCCGCCATTGAGGACATTATAATCATCCCCACATACTCCGCCATCATGAACAGCCCCCATCTCATTCCGCTGTATTCCGTAAAGTAACCCGCCACCAGCTCGCTCTCCGCTTCAGGAAGATCAAAGGGGGTCCTGTTTGTCTCTGCAATTGCAGACACGACAAACACAAAAAATGCGATTATTTGAGGGACCACAAACCAGAGACCTGACTGGGCCCTTACTATGTCGGAAAGATTCGCGCTTCCTGCAAGCATCATTACACCTACAAGGCTCAGTCCCATGGATATCTCATAGCTGATAACCTGGGCTGAAGACCTCAGGGCGCCTAAAAAGGAATATTTTGAATTAGACGACCATCCTGCAAGGATTATACTGTAAGCGCCGACCGAAGAGAGCGCCAGTATGTACAGAATGCCCACGTTGAGGTTGGCGATAGAAAAATTATCCCACAGGGGGATAACAGCTATCGAGCCGACTGCCGCCAGCACGCCTAAAATAGGTGCCATGTAAAATATCGGCTTATCCGAATTTGCCGGGATAATATCCTCCTTGAAGAAGAGCTTTATACCATCGGCAATTACCTGGAGCACGCCGTGCCAGCCGACCCTCATGGGCCCGAGTCTTGCCTGCATATGTCCCATCAGCTTGCGCTCGGCATATACACCGACTGCAACATGAGTCAGAAACACAAGGACAACCGTTACTATTTTAATAATGAATAAAAACATAATTTTTAATCCCGATTTATTTTATCTACAGTTTTTCAATCCTGACTTCACAACCCTCGATACCGGGGGCTTTTGTCACTGGATCGAGTTTGTACGTCAGCAGGCTGAACACCCCTTTTCCTTCAAAATTATTGCTTAACAGAACCTTGTTATCTTTTATCGACTCATCAATTGAGACCGCTACTTCAACGCTGCCGACTGATGTTGAAACCTGCACCCTGTCTCCCTCCTGCAATCTCAGCTTTTCAGCCGCAGCCGAGCTTATTTTGAGGGTCGGCTCCGGGCAGATTTTCATAAGCGCCGGAGACCTTCTTGAGAGAGTGCCTGAATGAAACAGGGGCTTCTCAAGTGCAAGATAAAAATCCGCGCCATAGTTGCCTGATGATGATTCAGCCATTGCCGGCAATTCATGTATTTCCCCTCTCAGCGGCTCGCCGTGATAAGGCCATAAACAGTTTCCTTTGCCTATCTCCCTGTAAGACAGGTCACGGTAAAGAGGTGAAACCTCTGCGATTTCATCCATAATATCTTCCGCCTCCGAATAAGCCATTTTATATCCCATCTTACAGGAGACCTCCGTGATTATTTTCCAGTCTTCCATTCCGGATAATGCATTTACCGCCTTTTTCTGGAGCTGTATCCTCCGCTCAAGGTTTGTATATGTGCCGGCCTTCTCACTCCATCCGAGGGCAGGCAGCACTACATCCGCAAATTCCGCTGTCTCTGTAGTGAATATATCCTGAACAACTAGAAAATCCAGAGATCCCAGTGCTTCTTTTACAAAAGGCCCGTCGGGCAGGTTGAATACAGGGTTCTCACCCATTATATATAATGCCTTTATATCCCTGTTTTTAGCGCCTTCGATTATTTCCAGCAGGGTCATGCCGTTTTTATCCGGGATAGCGCCCCCCCATGCCGTTTCAAATTTTGTCTTAAAGTCATGAATGTTCAGCGGCCTTGCCCCAGGCAGCATGTCAGGTACACATCCGGCATCGATAAGGCCCTGTTCATTAGGTTTTTCCGACAGGAGATAAAGCCGTGCTTCAAGCAAATAGGTAAGCCCTGCCACTGCAAATATCGCCCGGTGTCCATCAGCCCGCTGCACCAGGTCCATACCGAAAACAATGGCCGTGGAAGGGCTGTCCAAGAGTGCATTTTTAAGCTCCTCAAGTCCACCGATATCCGACTTCCCGCTATATTTTCCGGAGAGTGCACTTATACCCCGGTCTATGTCGGGTTTTTCTCCACGCACACCCCTGGCGCCGGAAACACCTGCCAGAAGCTCTTCAAGGGCATCAGCCTCTTTAAACACAGGAGGTATGACCTGAACATTTTTAAATCTCTCAAGTCCCTTTGCATTGCCGAGAACAACTATTTTTGCCCCCCGTCTTGAGGCTTCCCTTATAGAGAGCCCGAGTATGGGGTTGACGGATGTCGGGTCGCCTCCGACCACAAAAATCACTTCCGAATTCTTAAGGCCTTCTATTATATTCGCTGTTATCCCCTGGCCCATAAGCTCTTCAAAATATTTCTGCGCTGCCGCAAAACCAGTTCTTGAAACCGAATCAATATTATTCGAGCCGCATGCCATACGCATAAATTTCTGGAATATATAATTGTCCTCATTTGAGCACCGTGGTGAAGCAATACCGGCAATGGCGGAACCGCCCTCTGTCTTTTTAATCTCCGACAATTTTTCAGCCACGAGATTTAACGCCTCGCTCCATGTGCTCTCCTCAAGCCTGCCCTTCTTCCTTATAAGCGGTGTCTTCAGTCTTTCCCTGCTGTTTATGAATTCATAGCCGAACCGGCCCCTTGAACACAAAAGACCCTTGTTTACTCCAAGCCCCATTTCCGGTATGACCCGCTTAATGGAATCGTCCCTGACCTGCGCTACAAGAGAACACCCCACGCCGCAATACGAACAGATAGTCTTGACCTCACTGTCCACCTGCCACGGCCTGAAGCTGTGAATATACAAACGGCTGAGTATAGCTCCCACAGGACAGACTGTAAGGCAGTTGCCGCAATACTCACAATTAAAAGAATCTGCGGAAAAAGGCTCCATCCTTGTATGGTTTCCCCTGCCCATCATGGAAATAGCGGATGCCCCCTGTACATCGTTACACATCCTGACGCACCTTGTGCATACAACGCATCTTTCCATATTCCTTGCAAAGATATGGTCTTTGTGGCTTTCGGGAACTTTTCTTTTTTCTTCTTTATACCTGCCCACAGTCGGGCCGTATTTATTGACAAGGTCCTGCAGCTCACATTCTCCCGCCTTGTCGCAGTATGGGCAGTCCAGCGGATGATTGATAAGAAGGAATTCCAGTATTCCGCGGCGCACCCGGGAAATAACTTCCGATTCGGTCTTTACGATCATGCCGTCCGCTGACATCAGGGTGCACGCAGTCTGTAATTTGGGCATCCTCTCAACTTCGACCACACATAACCTGCATCCGCCGAACGGTTTGAGCGCCTCATGATAACAGAGGGTCGGGATTTTAATACCAGCCTGCCTCGCTGCCTCAAGCACGGAGACCGGCTTATCCAGGGTCACTTCTTTTTCATTAATAGTTAGTGTTATCATATCTTTTAAAGCTTATAGCTAATAGCTGTCAGCCAGACTGCATTTCCTGTTTTTAATATGCTCTTCAAATTCATCACGAAAGTGTTTTATCATCGCCGTTACCACGCCTGCCGCGCCGTCACCCAGGGGACAGAAAGTCTTGCCTGACATGATTTCCGCAATATCCGACAGAAGCTCAATATCACCTTCCGTACCTTTTCCGTATTCTATCCTCTCAAGAACTTTTCTCAGCCAGTCCGTGCCTTCCCTGCACGGTACGCACTTGCCGCAGGACTCATGCTCAAAGAATTTCAGCGCCCTGTAGGCAACCCTGACCATGCATACGGAATCATCCATCACTATTACGGCCCCGGAACCGAGCATGCTGCCTGCCTTGGGCATTGAAACAAAGTCCATTGCACAGTCTATACTGTCAGGAGGAAGAACAGGTGTTGAAATTCCGCCCGGGATTACTGCCTTTAATTTTGCGTTGTCTTTAATTCCTCCTGCATGATTATAAATAATATCTTTAAGGCTTATGCCCATCGGCAGTTCATACACCCCCGGTCTTTCGACATGGCCGCTTACGCTGAATAATTTGGGGCCGGGACACTCACTGCTGCCTATCCGGGAATACGCCTCGCCCCCGATCTCAATAATATACGGAAGATTGGAAAGGGTCTCAACATTGTTGACAATCGTGGGCATGCTCCAGGCGCCGACATTTACGGGGAAAGGGGGTTTGTTTCGCGGCTGCCCCTTTTTCCCTTCAATAGATTCAATCAGCGCGGTCTCCTCACCACAGATATATGCCCCTGCTCCCTGGTGCACTGAAAGATGGAACCTGACTCCCTTGCCGTTAATGTTGTCTCCAAGATAATTTTTCTCATATGCCTGCCTTATAGCTGCGTTAAGAATATCGTTTGCCTCCGGATACTCTCCCCTGAGATAAATATAACCGTATTCAGAGCCAAGGGCATATCCTGATATGACCATGCCCTCGATCAATAAATGGGGGTTTTTTTCAAGTATGGGCCTGTCCTTGAATGTGCCGGGCTCGCCTTCATCGGCATTGCACATTAAATATTTGGGGAATTTGGGATCAGCCATGGCAAAGCTCCATTTCATTGCAGTAGGAAAACCAGCGCCTCCCCTGCCCCTCAGTCCGGATTTCTTGACTTCCTCCACTACTTCCTTTGGCCCGGACTCAAGCACCTTTGACAGGTTTTTATATCCCCCGGCTTTCACATATTCATTAATATCCGCTGAGTCGGGGTTTTCTATGTTTTTCAGTAAAAATTTTTCCATGATAGAATCCTATTTATATTTATCCAATATCTCTTCTATCCTCTTCTCCGAGAGATTCTCATGAAAATCCGTATTCACAAGCATGGCCGGCGCTGTGCCGCATGCTCCTATGCACTCCATTATTACAAGGGAAAACCTGTTGTCCGGGCTCGTGCCGCCTGGCTGCACTTCGTACCTGGTTCCTATGAAATCCACTAACTTTTCCGCCCCCAGTATCATACATGAAATGTTCGTACACAACTGGATCACATGCCGCCCCACGGGCTTGTGCTTATACATCGAGTAGAAAGACGCCGTTCCCCTGACCATGGCCTCGGGCACATTCAATGCCTTTGAAACACACTCCATAGCCTCATGGCTCAGCCATCCGAACTCACGCTGAGCTATATATAACGAAGGCAAAAGAGCGCTCCTTCGCTCAGGATATTTTGCCTTTATCTCTTCGATCTCTTTTAATACGGTTTCATTAAACATTTTTTAGCTTAT
This sequence comes from Nitrospirota bacterium, assembly GCA_011040095.1. Lineage (GTDB taxonomy): Bacteria > Nitrospirota > Thermodesulfovibrionia > UBA6902 > UBA6902 > BMS3ABIN06. The sequence continues at coordinate 1,864 of DRDE01000015.1, read as the reverse complement.
AGCTGATAGCTGACAGCTATCAGCTTTTTTGTTACCTGTCACATTCTCCTAAAACAATATCAATGCTTCCTATGTTTGCAATCACATCGGATAACAGCTCCCCCTCGCAAAGTGCGGGCAAGGCGGATATGTGTACAAAAGAAGGCGACCTTACTCTCATACGGTAAGGCCTTCCAGTGCCGTCGCTTACAAAATAAAAACCCAGTTCTCCCTTGGGCACTTCAGTCGGCACATAGATTTCTCCCACCGGCGCGGTCTGGGGGCCTTTTGTGATAAGTACAAAGTGATGTATAAGATGTTCCATGTCACTCAGCACCCTGTCCTTCGGAGGCAAAATAAATTTCGGGGCATCAGCCATTATAGGGCCGTCGGGTATCTGTTTGATGCACTGCCTTATTATTGAATTTGACTGACGGAATTCCTCCATCCTTACACGATACCTGTCATAGACATCGCCGTTTTTGCCTGTCGGCACTTCCCATTCAACCCTGTCGTAGACTCCATAAGGCATAAACTTTCTTACATCATAGGGAACCCCCGAACCTCTAAGCGCAGGTCCGCTGAATCCCCGGTTGATAGCCTCCTCTGCAGAAATAACACCTACCCCCTTTGTCCGGCGCAGGAATATACGGTTCTTGTTGATAAGGGTCTCATATTCCTTCACCTTTTCAAGAAACCTCCCGGTAAAGGAATAAAGATCTTCCAGCCATTCGGCGTCAACATCATTTTTCAACCCGCCGATTCTCGGATAGGTCACTGTAAGCCTTGCACCGCACAGCCTCTCGAACAAATCAAGAAGCTCCTCCCTTTCCCTGAAACAGTAGAAGAAAACCGTCATGGCCCCCAGATCCAGTGCATGGGTCCCGAGCCAGAGGAGATGGCTCGCAATACGGGTCATTTCCGCCACAATAGTTCTGATATAGTTTGTCCTTTCGGTAATCTCGATACCGAAGAGCTTTTCCACAGCCGTGCAATATCCTATGTTATTGGACATGGAAGCAATGTAATCAAGGCGGTCGGTCAGGGGCAGCACCTGCATGTAGTTTCTGTGTTCAGCAAGCTTTTCAACCCCCCTGTGCAGATAACCGACATAGGGTGTGCATTTAACAATGTTTTCACCGTCAAGATCGATAACCAGCCTGAGAACGCCATGCGTGGCAGGATGCTGCGGCCCCATATTCAGGGTCAGCTCTTTTGTCGCTATGCGGGAGTTGTTATCTTGCCCGGACTCCATTTTATCTCCTGAGTATTTTTAAAAAAGAAACTCTGTTTTAAAAGTTATGTCTTTAATATATAGTTCGATCCTGTATCATTGCGACTGAAGAGAGAAATCTTTTTCTGCCGGGAAAGCATTGAAGATTTCTCCTGCCGTCGAAATGACAACAAAATGAGGCTCATGACCGGATATTCCATTCATTGTCATGGGTATGCAGTTCTTTCGTTTCCTCATATCCCTTGTATTCCCAGCCTTCCGGTCCTTTTAAGGGGTAATCTTTCCTTAACGGATGCCCCTCCCAGTCTTCGGGCAGGAGGATGCGTCTCAGATCAGGATGCCCGTTAAATATTATTCCGAACATATCGCAGACCTCTCTTTCATGCCAGTTTGCTGCGCTCCATACCGGCACAACGCTGTCAATGCCGGGGTCGTTTTCCGGTATCAGCGCTTTAATCATGAGACGGTGTTTATGTTTGATGGAATAGAGGTTGTAAACCACTTCATAGCGAAACTGTTTATCAGGATAATCAACTCCGCACAAATCCGCGAGATAATCCATATGCATATCAGGGTCATCATGAAGAAAACGGCAGATATCCGTTATCCTTTCACGCCTGACACTGACGAAGACCTGGTCGCTGAACTGCG
>DRDE01000014.1 GCA_011040095.1 Nitrospirota bacterium | reverse complement strand
CCTGCTGAATGTCAAGTGTTTTTCAATAATGCACCCGCCAAGTGTTACAGCGGCAATGGGGACTGTCCAGCCGGGTGTATGGTCGGAATAACCTACCGGAAGATCAAATGCCGTTGACAGGGTTGCCATTGCCCTGATATTTGAATCTTCAAACCGGGGCGGATACAGTGATGCGCAATGGAGTATTGCTATTTCTTCATTGCCCTCATTCCTGATTACCTCGATTGCCCTTTCCACCTCTCCGAGATATGCAGCGCCTGTTGAGATTATTAGCGGCTTTTTATATCCGGCAAGCTGCTTTAAGAGAGGTTCGTTGGTGAGGTCTCCTGATGCAACCTTAAAAGCTGGGACGCCTACCTTATGAAGGAGGGCTGCCCTGTCCGGATCAAAAGGTGCGGAAAGAAATATTATCCCGATTGAATCAGCATATTCTTTTAATTCGTAATGCCATTCTTCAGGCAATGTCAGTTGTTCAATAACAGGGTATGCGGGATGTGGTATCCATTTGCCGTTTTCAGGCTTGTACGGGTTAAATAGACCTCCTGCTGTAAAAGACTGAAACTTAACAGCATCCGCCCCAGCCTCTTTTGAAGCCTGAATAAGTTCCTTAGCCCTCTCAAGGCTTCCATCATGATTGGAACCTATCTCGGCAATAATGAAAGTTAGCTCTTCTTTTCCTACTAACCGGTCGCCTATCTTTATTTTTTTCATGATCCGCCTTTTACAGCTTTGAATACCTCTTCTACGACCCTTTCCATATCACCTCTGTCCATTGAGGGGTAAAGAGGCAAGGTAATAGCCCTGTGGAAATAGTCTTCGGCATGAGGGCAAAGGCGTTCTTTGTATCCCATCATCCGGTAGTAAGGATGGAAATACACAGGGATATAGTGAACCTGAACGCCGATTCCATTTTCTCTTAATTTCTTGAAGACCTCATCCCTGCCCCCGGTTTTTAATTGAATCACATAAAGATGCCATGCATGATTTCCGTTATCATCGGGGGGGAAGATTATATAATCTTCTAACTCCCTTAATGCATCATTATAGTAGTCGGCAATGCTTTTTCTTCTTTCAAGGAAAATATCAAGCTTCTTCAGTTGACTGATTCCCAGTGCACACTGGATATCCGTCAACCTGTAATTAAAGCCCAGCCGCTGCATCTCATAGTAATAGTCCTGTGCTGTAATTTGAGATTCTTTAAGCTTGCTGAAAGAGAGACCCGTATCGGTTGTAAGTTTTTTTGTAATACCATGTGTCCGCAGCATCAATAACTTTTCATACAGCTCGGTATTGTTCGTAGTAATCATCCCACCCTCTCCGGTGGTAATATGCTTTACAGGATGAAAGCTGAAAACAGTCATGTCTGAATATTTACAACTCCCTACCTTGACCCTGTCAGTTGTTTTTTTATTTTGTTCCTGACTCCCATATTCAGCTCCCAGGGCATGACAGGCATCTTCAATTATCACAAGTCCATTGTCCCTTGCTGATTGACTGATCTCCTCCATATTACACGGAAGTCCTGCAAAGTGAACCGGTATAATGGCCTTTGCCTTATTGTCGTGTGATGAGTTCAGATAATCTTTAAGCTTACGGTGGTCCAGGCAGATGGTTTCAGGATCGATATCAAGGAATACAGGGGCAGCGCCAACATATAGTGCGCAATTTGATGATGCAGCAAATGTTATGGGGGAGGTTATTATCTCATCACCCTGACCAGCCTCTGCAGCAAGGCAGGCCAGGTGAAGAGCGGCTGTTCCGCTTGTTACCGAGACAGCATATTTTGATCCACAGTATTCTGCAAACTTCTTTTCAAATTCTCTGCTCCCGGGACCCTGAGTCAGCCAGTCTGACTTCAATACATCAATAACTGCCTGAACATCATCATTATCAATCCACTGTCTGCCATATGGGATAAATTTACGACTGACATCATGAGCCACAGTATCAGTTTGCGTGTGCTCCAACCTGAAGATCCTCCCTATGTTCAATTTCGTGCTCCTGTTTTTTTATTCCTGTCATTTCCTTTATCTCCTCGACAGTAAGCCACCATGTGTTTGTATCGCTGCTGTACTTGAAACCGTCAGGAACTTTCCTTCCGCCCTTCCAGTTTCCAGCGCCCCACCCTGTGAATTCCGGCTGAATGAGAAAATAATCATCATATTCAAGCGTCTTTCTTGCATCGTCTTCGGGCACCATAATTTCGTGGAGTTTCTCTCCCGGCCTGATCCCTACTATTTTCTGTTTGCATTCAGGGGCTATGCCCCTGGCAAGATCCACGATCTTCATACTTGGTATCTTCGGGACAAATATCTCTCCACCCTGCATAATCTCAAAACTCCTGACAACAAACTCAACTGCCTGCTCCGTGGTGATCCAGAACCTGGTCATTCTTTCATCTGTTATTGGAATGACACCGGTCTTCTTCATTTTTTTAAAGAAAGGGACTACGCTTCCCCGGCTTCCAATAACATTCCCGTACCTCACAACGCAGAACCTGCTTACTCTGCCACCGGCATAAGAATTACCTCCAATGAAAAGCTTGTCAGAGCAGAGTTTCGTAGCGCCATAAAGATTAACCGGGTTTGCCGCCTTGTCGGTACTGAGGGCAATGACCTTTTTTACGCCTTGGTCAATAGAAACATTGATCACGTTTTCAGCGCCCATGATGTTTGTTTTTACTGCCTCGAAGGGGTTATATTCTGCTGCGGGAACCTGTTTGAGCGCTGCTGCATGAACAACATAATTAACATCATAGAATGCTCGGTAGAGTCTGTCCCTGTCTCTTACGTCTCCGATAAAGTATCTGATGCAGGGGTCATTAAACTCCTGTGACATCTCAAGCTGTTTAAGTTCGTCCCTGCTCAGGATAATTAGTCTTTTGGGTTTATATTTCCTAAGGATAATTTCCGTAAATTTCTTGCCGAATGACCCTGTACCACCGGTAATAAGGACAGTTTTACCCTTGAATATGTGATTCCTTCCATTATCTTTTATTCCGAGAGCTTTCCTTGCACCCATAATACTGAAACCCTTTCCATAAATTAGATCTTTTAACCTTACGATATCTTTCAATGTCGATTCATCGAATCTCCTCTGGCCTCCGTTGGTTCTTTTAGGAGTAAGGAAACCCTTGAATTCTTTTTCCCAGAACCTGATAGTATGTACGGGAATTTCTGTTATTGACGATGCTTCTTTAATTGTTAAGGCTTTTTTCTGTTTTTTACCGTTATTGTTATTCATATCCTCTTATCGTTAAATCTAAGTTTACATCTTTAACAGCCTTCTTTCACCAGTCTCTCAACAAGATGGCTTCCGATAAAACCGTCTGCCCCTGTAACAAGAACTTTCCTGTTTTTAATTTCCATTTTGCAATTAAATCTTTTTATTTATTTGATGTCTTAGACATTGAGCAAATTACGTGCCCATTATCCTTATGATGGCAACATTTTGAAATATAAAGATATTATCAGTCAGACCGCGTCCGCATCGGGATCAATTTGACGATTTTCAAAAAATGCTTGTCATTTAATTGACGCATAAATAAACCGGGCAACCGGAATGATTGAATCTTTCGGCTATAGCCGTTGGGGTCACCCATTTATTTTGACAGTTTCCCCTCTATTCGGCCTATAATATGCTTTAGCTTTTTATCTTTTCTCAGCTTATCCCTTAATCTTTTTCGACACTGACTCACTTCACTGTGCTGTAATCTGGTAGGAAGTGGCCGCTGAGGCCACCCCCTCCCTACAGAACGGCTCGTACCGGCCAGGTAAGCCGCTCCTCGATTAGCAACTGGTCTTTGTACCAAGAGTTGCCAATGTGAAATTATGAGTGCGCCAAGCAAAGCTAAAATAAGCAAGCTGGACAATCGAGCCCGTGTAACGGCTAACCACCGGCACGGAACTAAACCATGCGTATGAGGAGGCAACGAATCATACGAAGCCATGGGGAGGGCAGAATGTCAGCCACAACGCAAGTGAAGGTATCGAGTGTTGTATTGCAAATTAAACTAACCCCCCAAGCCGCAAATTAATCAAAATAAGCCAACCCAAATCTTTAGCAAATCAGATTAAAATAGCCGGAAGAAAGAAAAAAGAAAGGAACCCGAAGCAGGGAGTATGGGACAAGAGCGACGGATTAACGAGGCAGAGACAGGGGCACTGGCTGAGGGCATTAAAGAAAAACATCAGGACATATCTGGGGATGAGCTTTGAGGGAAGCATTTTAGAAGGCTTTTATGAGCTTATAAATACAGGCAGGATACCCGTTATACTATACTAAAGATATTTGACCAACATCATTGAAAATTGAAAAGTGCAAATTGCAAAATAAGGAAATTAAATTCTTAATAATTTTACATTTTTCAATTTGAAATTTGCATTTTGCATTGAAGTTTAGCTATTTCTTCTGATAGCTAAACTGTTACGATGGTCACGGAACCGGGAGAATAGCAAAAATTTGACAGGATATACAGGATGTACATGATAAATAAAAGAATAAAACAAGAAAGATTCCGGACAAGCCGGAATGACAGAAATATGGAACTGCGGCAGAGACCGCAGGGTGTTATATTTAAAAAAATCTTGTAAATCATGTTAATCCTGTCTAAAGAGTAGCTGAATTATTACTATTCCGGAGGGCTTATGAAAAATATAAAAATTGACTACATCCCAAGGTATACTTACAATGACTATGTGACCTGGGAGGGCAGGTGGGAATTGATTGAGGGAATTCCTTATGCAATGACTCCGCTGCCGATTATTGAACATCAAGAGGTTAGTAAAAATATTCTTTTGCAACTTTCAGAACTATTAAAAGACTGCATAAAATGTAAAGCGTTACTTCCGGTAGACTGGAAAATAGATAACAACACAGTGCTGCAACCCGATAATTCAGTCTCGATGATAATGGCAGTTATAAAAAACTCAAAGATGCTCAGAAAGATGTGATAAGTTTTAATTTAGGTGAGTGCACGATAGGTTTTGATTTCGGGACGATATGGGACATTTAATGGTAACCGTTCACAGGGAGCAGTTGTCAGGGTGCAGGTTCAGAAAGAACAGATCCGGTTTTTCTTAGATGTTTTGTTTTGATCTGATTAAACCAACCAGCATGGCTGATAGTTCCCTGCACCCTGTGAACGGTTACAATTTGCTGCATATGTTATTATAAAATTATAAATTTTATAAATTTAAAAATTTTTAATATATGCCGAACATTAGGAGGCTAACAATGACTTTAGCTAAAGTAAAAAACAACTTTCAATTAACAATTCCTCGCCGGCTAAGAGACAAGCTCAAGCTGTCTGTTGGTGATTTTGTGGAGATTGAGAACAAAGATTGCACGTTGATTATTAAACCTGTTAAAATGGTCCATCCTGATCAGGAGTATTTTTATAGCAAAGAGTGGCAGGAAGGCGAAGCTGAAGCTGACAAGGATATTGCGGAAGGCCACGTTTCTAAGCCGGTTAGCAGTGTTAAGGAATTAATAAAAGACCTTAAGTCATAATTCTATGGCCAAGATAAGGCAAACCGCCCATTTTAAAAAGTGTTATAAAAAACTACCCCAACATATACAAAAAACCACTCTTAAACAGTTGGGGCTTTTATTATCTAACCCTGATCATCCTTCTTTAAACATAAAAAAATGAACGACCCGCGTAATATTTGGGAAGGAAGGATCACCAAGTCTTACCGTTTTACTTTTCAAGTTGAGGATGATGTATATATACTTAGAAAAGTAGGCGCCCATGATATGCTAAAAAAGCCATAATATTATTTGTAACCGTTCACAGGGAGCAGTTGTCAGGGTGCAGGTTCAGAAAGAACAGATCCGGTTTTTCTTAGATGTTTTGTTTTGATCTGATTAAACCAACCAGCATGGCTGATAGTTCTCTGCACCCTGACAACTGTTCCCTGCACCCTGTGAACGGTTACCATATCTCTTCAATCCGCTTCATATATCACCATTATACCAGAATGGATTTGGCCTGCCAATCGGGGGAAATGGTAATAGTTCATGCTGATGTCAATAAAATGGCGTTATTAATGAGTGAATCAGACATTGCTTTCACGGCTTTCGGTATTACATTGTTTGAGCTTGCTTATATGGGAGTGCCGTCCGTTGTAATAGCTAACTATCGGGAAGATAAGGAAGATATGGCTGCTTATGATAAACTCGGAATCGGGATACCACTCGGATTTCATGAAGAAATAGATGGAAATAATATCAGAAATGCGGTGGAATCGTTTTTGCATAAAAGGGAATTACTGAACGAGATGTCAAAAACAGGCAAAACGCTTGTTGACGGAAACGGCGTGGAAAGGATTGTGAATATCATTGAGAACATCGGAGTTGGAGATGTCTGCCGCAGCAGGCAATAAGATACATAAAGGAAAAGTTATCGATCAGTGCGGGGAGTACGATATCCTCGACTGCGAAACATGCGGTTTTGTTCATATTGATCCTGTTCCTTCCGAGGAAGAACTGGAGAATGTATATAAAGAAGAATATTATTCGGTGGGAAAACCCCTTTACCTTGAGAGAGCAAAAGAAGACCTGGACTGGTGGGACCTGGTCTATAGAGAACGATACGATACCTTTGAGGAGCACTTGCCGCCTGAACACCGGCGTATTTTAGATGTTGGTTCCGGTCCCGGCTATTTCCTTATGCATGGAAAACAAAGGGGCTGGCAGACTACTGGTATAGAACCTTCGAAGCAAGCAGCAGTACATAGCCGCACTCTTGATCTGGATATTATTAATGAATTCCTGAATGAAAAGACTGCTGTGCAATTGGGGAAATTCGATGTTATTCATATGAGTGAAGTGCTGGAACATATACCTGACCCGGCCAGCATGGTGAGCATATCACATGACCTTTTAAATCCGGGCGGACTGCTTTGTGTAGTGGTCCCCAATGACTATAATCCTTTCCAGCATGCTCTGAGAACTGCTTGCGGCTATGAACCCTGGTGGTTGGCTCCGCCTCATCATATCAACTACTTTAATTTTGAATCCCTGAGTCGGCTTTTAATAAATAACGGTTTTGAAATAATCCTGCGTGAGGCGACTTTTCCAATTGATATGTTTCTGCTGATGGGAGATAACTACATCGGGAACGATGCACTGGGTCGTCAGTGTCATGGCAAAAGAAAAGAATTCGAACGGAATTTATCAAAAGCCGGAATGTCTGAAATAAAACGCGAACTCTATAAAAAATTCGCGGAGATCGGTATCGGACGCGAAGTGCAGGTGTT
>DRDE01000013.1 GCA_011040095.1 Nitrospirota bacterium | reverse complement strand
ACGCTGTGCCTGTATTGGCTGACACCGGTGAATTGAACAAAAGGTTGACACATTTCCGGAAAAACAGTAAGAGATTTTGAAGGGTTTTTCAGGGATATTGAACGGCTGCTCAAATTTTCGAATGGTATGGCAGCCGGGACACATGGAAATGGGCTTACTTTCCTTGTCCGGCAACCTGAAAACGGAATTTTGGGCGCGCTTTTTGAGCGGCGCAGAGGGGGGAAAGGTTGATTTTTTCCTTCCCGGCCCACCGCTTGAAAAGCGATTACTTATCATCCTCCCTTGATCAACTCCCTGATGCGTTTGCACAACTTGACCGAAAAAAACTGAAAAAAAATTCTGTCCTGCAACGCAGCAACAAAGACGTAGGGTTAAAAAAATGTATATGCGCATTGATTGCAGATGAGAAAAATCAAAAAGAAGAAAGACGTGACCCCATTGTTCTGACCCCATTGTTCACCCTGGATACATTGGAGAATCTCACATCCCGGATACTAAAAAAACAGAAACCTGGGCCAAAGACAGATAATTAAGTATGGTGTCCCTGGAACTTAAAGCTCAGGGTGGTCAAATTTGGGTTAGCACGGGTGATCATTTTTAGGTTGTCATTACCAGGGGTGGGTAGTTACAGTAAAGTACCATATTCAAAGTTGGACGTTGGACGTTGGACGTTGGACGTTGAATGTTCGATGTTAATTTACCATTGCACTGCTAAAATTGGTTTTAAAACCGGCCTGTGCCGGTGATGGACTTTCAGTCCAAATAAAACCCACCTGCTTTAGCTGGTGGTCGTTTAGTTAAGAAAAACAACCCGAATATTTACATATGAATTTAAAAAATCTTTGGATTTTCATGCGGTTAAAAGGTGCTATGAGAAGAATTCAGGAAGGCATCCACAGTTATCTTTGGAAGTGTCAGAATATACGACCTGAGGGATTGGATCACCACTGGAGCGTGATTCCTAACAATATTGAACAAAGAATATTTGACATTGTCACCCATGAAGCTGCTGAATATGTTCTTGAACATATGAACGACATCAGTGGTACCCTCGATAGGTTTTTTATCATCGAATACTGTACCTTAAGATCACCAACGGCAGGGCTATATCTAGAGTTTGGCGTGGCACATGGAAATTCAATTAACCATATTGCTTCATTCGCCGAAACAACTGTTCACGGCTTTGATTCATTTGAAGGGATACCTGAGGACTGGGGGAGTTGTAAAAAAAGGGCTTTCTCAACCGAAGGAAATCTTCCTCCTACGAAGGATAATGTTGAGCTTCATGTTGGTTGGTTTGATGATACGCTCCCGAAATTTTTAGAGAATCATAAAGATAATATTTCTTTTCTCCACATAGACAGTGACTTGTATAGTTCAGCAAAAACAGTACTTACTCTGTTAGCTGACAAGATCGTTGTCGGTACTATCATTCTCTTTGATGAGTATTTTAATTATCCTGGATGGAAACAAAACGAATATCGCGCATTTCAGGAATTTGTGCTGGAACATAATGTAAAATATAAATACATAGCCTACTGTAGCAAAGGATATTCTGTTGCTGTTATAATCGAAGAAATTTGAAAACCAATTACAGTTCAAGGTGGGTTTGAATGGGGTCGAACCGAGCTATCATACTGAAAACTCAGCACTTAGATCCCAAAAATGGCTGTTTTCAGGCCAGAAGTAAAATGCATCGCAGTTCCGGGGACACCATACTTCGGTAGTTCCGTGAATGGACAATGGTGAATGGACAATGTGGGACAATGGGGACGTTCATGATTTCATGGGACAATGGGGACGTTCATGATTTCATGCTTTTCTTTTAGGCGTTGATATGGTATAGCCCGGAGCATGCCAAGAAAAGCTCGAGTTGACGTTTCTGGCGCTTTACACCACATTATTTGCCGGGGGATTGAGCGCCAGAGAATCTTCAGAGATAATAAGGATCGTGATAATTTTGTTGAGCGGTTGGGCAATATCCTTGCTCGTACCTCAACACATTGTTACGCTTGGTCGTTGATCCCCAACCACTTTCATATACTTCTTAAAACCGGACACGCACCGATTACTACTGATAGGATGGACCGCTCCGCTCGCAAGCTCGCTTTACAGCGGGCCATCCTATCGCCGGCTGTTGAGTAAACTCGAACGCCATTGAAGGTTCCGCGCTGCGCGCTCCACCTATCAATGGCGTTCGAGCCGACTGCGATTCTTGGTGTCTACGCAAGCAAGCTTGCTCCGCCACCTGCGAGTCTCGCGGCTCAACAGCCGGCGTTATGCGCCGGTTGCTTACCGGTTATGCCGTCACTTTTAATCACCGTTACAACCGACATGGTCACCTGTTTCAGAATCGTTATAAATCCATCCTCTGCCAGGAAGAGCCGTATCTGCTGGAATTGGTACGATACATTCATCTCAACCCGTTACGTGCCAAGCTGGTTTCCAGTATCGACAAACTGAACCGTTATCGCTACACAGGTCATAGCAGACTGATGGGGCGATTTGAAGATGAATGGCAGGATACTGATTTCATTCTGAAACAATTTGGCAGGCGTGAATCCTCTGCCAGGAAAAAATATGCAGAATTTATTGAGGAGGGTATCTCCCATGGCAGTAGAGGTTAATTGACAGGCGGTGGTTTGATAAGAAGCGTAGGCGGCTGGAAGGAGCTTGCCGCCATGCGCAGTATGGGCATATCAGGCAACAAAGCGACGAACGTATCCTGGGTGACAGTGATTTTGTTGATACTGTTCTAAAAGAGGCGCAAGAAGCCTTGGCCCGGAAAGATCAATACCGCATGGCCGGTGTTGGATTTGATGAAGTTCTACAACTGGCCGCCGAAATATTCAAATTGGAGGCTCGGGAGATAATGACAGTGGGGAAGCAGCCTCTGCGGGTAAAGGCTCGCAGCCTGTTGTGCTATTGGGCAGTTAGAGAGTTAGGCCACAGCGTAACCTCAGTAGGGGCCCAATTAGGCCTGACCCAACCAGCAATCAGCCGAGCGGTGCAACGGGGCGAGCGACTTGTTCAAGAGCATAATTACAATATAGAAATCCCGAGAAAAGCATGAAATCATGAACGTCCCCGTCCCTTCGTCCCCGTCCCTTGCTCGAGAAAAGCATGAAATCATGAACGTCCCCGTCCCTTGCCGTCCCTTGCTCGTCCCCGTCCCTTGCTTGAAAAGCGATTACTTATCATCTACTGGCTGTCGGAGATACGTCGTTCCAAAAAAAATGCGGCAAGGCGCTGATGAAACTTATCAAGGGCGGAGTAGCAACTGTTTATGTCTCGCACAGCATGGATGCAATAACAAAAATCTGCGAGAGGGTAATATGGCTTGAGCATGGTGAAATAAGGGCTGAGGGGGAAGCAGGAAGCGTTGTCGAGGAGTACTTGAGATCCGGGTTATAGTGTGGAGGAAAGAATGGAATTTACAGGTGAACAATAGAATGCGAGTACTCCTTACAGAGATAGGAAATAATTCATCCGGTGATGAGGCGATTTGCATAGCAGCTGCAAGGCGTCTTTTGGCTATGGGCACGACTGTCACGTTTTGCTACCGGACAAATCTGGAGGATTCCCTTCGAAGCGCCGGGCTTACGGTAAGGCAGGTGCACATGCCGATACAGGAACGGTTTGACAGTATTTGCAGTGTAGACAAATTAGTAAGTGCGTTTGCCGAGAGAAGGCCGGAACTTTATCGCACATTACGAAGTGTATTGCTCGATCATGATGTTGTTGCTGTGGCTCCAGGGGGCAAATTTACTGAGGGTTTAAACAACCCCGTCGCCCTTTTAACATCGGCCGTCTCATTATCCCTCGGTGTGCCTGTGATAATCCTGCATCAGAGCGTGGGGCCAATTGACAATCCAGATCATAGAACGTTGCTTTCAGAGGTGTTCTCTCGTTCCCTTGTGTGTCTCGTTCGTGACGACCGCAGTTTTACATTCTTGCTCGAACTGGGGATACCTTCAAAAAAACTTGCACGTTGTCGAGACGTAGCCATAGGAGAGGATTACCCCCTGACGGATAGCACCGACTATGACATTGGAATTAACATACGGTATGGATTCACTGGATCTATAAAGCTGGAAGCCCTGTCAAGAATTATTCGTCATTATAACATCTTTCGTCCTGGTGGACGAATTCTGGTGTATAGCACCACATGGAACATCCCTTCAGAAATAATAAATTCTTTGTCCTCCCTGCCTTGTGATATAGAGGCTATCATGCCATCTTATCCTGATTACTTGCGCAAGGTTGGACGATGTGCGATTAATGTGTCGGATAGTTGGCATGGCTGTATTTTTAGCATGATGGCAGGGCGCCCTGTTATCTGTTGCCAGACGGATTTAAAAACCTGGAAACTGCAAGGTGCTCATGCTCCCTCCCAGGAACCTTTAGAGGTGTTGCCGGGTCTAATTAGCAAACATGATGCTGATGTTGTTCTTGACCGGGTTATTGCTGCTGAAAGCAATCCTTTTCACGTCATGGAGCACCAGCGCCGTCTTATCCAATACGGAAAGGAACTATGTGAAGAGGGCTGGGCTGTGGTTAATAAAACTTTGAGGGGAATTAATCCTCACAGCTATTCCCTTTAGAAAATCAGGAGTAAAATAACCATGCGTGTGATAGCGATCCTGGCGACCTATAATGAAGAACGCTTCATTGCAGTTTGTATGGAACATCTCTTCCAGCAGGGAGTTGAAGTCTATCTTATTGACAATTGTTCTACGGACAAGACAGTTATGATTGCAAAGCGCTACCTGAACCGTGGTTTGATCGGGATAGAGAATTTACCACGCGACGGAATATACAAATGGGAGCCAATTCTTGAACGAAAAGAGCAGCTTGCAGCTACCCTCGACGCCGATTGGTTTATACATGCAGATGCGGACGAGATTCGCCTTCCACTACGGTCCGGTATGACCCTGAAAGAAGCATTCGGTATAGTGGAAAAAGAAGGCTATAATGCCGTGAATTTCATGGAATTTACTTTTGTCCCTACACAGGAATCACCGGATCACGACCATCCCTTTTTTCAGAAGACAATGCGCTGGTACTATCCATTCCAGCCGTCATTCCCACACCGGCTGAATGCATGGAAACGGCAACCCGGTCCGGTGGAGCTGGCCTGGTCCGGCGGCCATGTAGTGCGATTTGCAGATTTGCTTATGTATCCAAAATCTTTCCCAATGCGGCACTACCTGTTCTTGAGTCTTGACCACGCAATCCGCAAGTTTGTGAAGAGGGGTTATGATCCCTCAGAGCTGGAAAAAGGATGGCATGGCTGGCGTGCAAGATTGAAGCCGGAATCAGTCAAGCTCCCGATACAGTCGGAATTGCAGACTTACCTGTCTGATGACGAACTCGACCCTTCTAATCCGCGAACCAGGCACTATCTGGATGAAATATTATCATCGCAGCAATAAGCGGTTTTTTAGAGCGCCTTCACCACTTTCGAAGGAAGAAAGGCCTCGACCCACCTTTTTCCGGTAAATCTCAATCCGTCAACGCTTTTTGTGACTCTTGCACTTTTTCATTAAGCTATAAGACTTCATTTTTTTGCTTTACCTGAAAAACGCTCTGTGTATACTTTTAATCCGGTATCTTTTTCGATTTTCTTAATAAAGTCCTTAACCCTGGACTTTATCAGTTCGCCCCTCAACTGTTCTTTAATGGAGTCTTTTACTTCTTCGAAGGTCTTTGTTCGTGCTTCCCTGTGGTCTTCAACCTGAATGATATGGTAGCCGTAATCCGTCTCGACGATATCACTGATCTGCCCTGGTTTCAGGGAAAAGGCTACGTCATCAAAGGCCTTTGGCATTCTTCCCCTCGGAAAATAACCCATGTCCCCGCCCTTTTTGTTGGAATTGGGGTCTTCCGAGTATTGTTCTGCGAGGGTCTCAAACTTTCCGCCCTTGTTCAGCCATTCAATAATATGTTTCATCTTCTCTCGCGCCTTCTGCTTCTCCTTCTCCTGTGCACCGAAAGGGAACTTGATGAGGATATGGCGTGCCTTGACCTGTTCAGGAATGGCAAATTTATCTTTATGCCTTGCATAATATTCTTGCAAATCGCTCTCTTTTATAGAGACTTTTTCTACAATGGTCAGCGCCAGATACTCCTTGGTGAGAAAGTTATTTACTATATACTGCAGTTGTTCTCTTACCTCCGGGATATTGTCAAACCCCTCTTTTCTTGCCAAATCAGAGATTATTCGCTGATGCATTATCTTCCTGATGAGCATCTCTTTCTGCTTTGGATCCCTCTTGAGCTTTTCCTGCAGGTAAGGAGGAGAATAACTCATAAGTCTGCCAAAGTCAGACTGCGTGAATACAATATCGCCTGCCTTTGCAAGTACAGGGTCATCCCCTGCCAGCGCTATACTACCGGAAAAAATCAAGACAGCAATAATCGCAAGCAATTTCTTCATTATCATCTCCTGTGAAATCCGTAATTATTTTTAAACCACTAAATAATAATACAAACAAACGCAACTTTCAATCCAGCGAGACTGTCCATAATCAGAAATTCATGCAGCATCAGACTTTAATTGGCGCAGATTTGCCGGGGGAATATGCATTTTTGGAAATTATGACCGCAGGCTTCAGCCTGCGGTCATATTATTCAAATCTTTATTGCGGATTGTCCAGCGAAAGATAAGGAGTGCGGATTTCCGTCCTGTGCACTCCACCGGTATGATGACAATCTGTCATCAATCTTCCCAGTGAAGTCCGAGCGCCCTTGAAAGGAATGCCGCCATCGCCTGTCTGGTGACGTAATTAGTCGGCCTGAAGGTGCCGTCTCCATACCCCGTTGTTATACCGGATGCCGCCAATGCCTCTATCTCCTGGAAGAAGGGATGAGTTGTCGGCACATCGCTGAATGTTGCGGTGCCCGGGGCAGGTGATATCTGGCGATTCCACCAGATGTCAACTCCTTTAAACTTAAGAGTGCCATCAGCAACGGGAAAATAAACATTCACGACATATTGGTAACCGCCATTATATGCAACATCATTGTTAATCGTGTGGCTGAATTCACTAGTGTACGCATAACCATAACCACCGCTTCCACTTGATAGAGTGCTCACAAAATCTGTCAAAGAAGGTGTTGTCCCAGAATAATCGCCACCGTAATATCCTGTAAAATAAGCCGTAATGTTAGATGAAGCATTTGTATCAGAAAAATAAAGATCAAGGAAGGAAACATTCGCACCGGCAGGAAGGGTTACCGGGGCCCACCACGTTCCGCTGGCTGAAGGATACATGTAACCAGACCCACTATAGTTCGAGTAGGCACTTCCATCCCGCGGGCGGAAGGCTGATGCAGGTATCTGAAGTATATTGTCGTGTGTCCCAAAGACATTAGGAAGCGGCGACTGAGGCGGGAACGGAGATGCAACGCCTGGGCCGGCCGGACCTATCTCTTCGCTTCCAGGTCCGCTGTCAAATGCAAATACCGGTGAAACCGTGAAACAAAGGATTACTACTAAGATAATATACCCTATCCTGTTTAATCTTGTCATGTAAACACCTCATTTCTTCAAGTTTTTAGAACTCACTGTTCCTCTTACCCGTTCTTACCTCTAAGCATAATTCTGATAACGTCCCTCAGATTGAGAATAATAATATCTCACCACCCCCTTTCCCTGTAAAATCTGGTTTTTCTGATATCTCTATGCCTTTTTTTTAAGGCCTTATTTTTAACATAAATAAACCTGTATGTCAAGGTAATGTTCACCTTCTGGATATTCCATATAATAAGGTCGCAGATTTTCACCCTGCAGTTCGCAGCACAACGTGTGCCCCCCTATCCTGACAGAATTGCACAAGTGTACCAGTGTCAGGTTACAACTTCCATAAAATATGCGAACGATAGGCAAAGAAAGGGAATAACTGCCGGAAATGAAGACAAGTTGCAAAAAAAGAGGGCGAATTAATAAAAAAGTGAGGCGGAAGAAGAAAAGCAGGAGAAGTACACGGTGGTCATTGTATCAATGCCCCATACTTGTGTAAAATATTCTCCTTGGTTATTCGTTCAGGCACCCCGTTGGGACTGATGACATTGCGACCGCAAAGGATGAATACTTCGTAAGCGTAAAAAATAGCATAGCGGTCGCCGTTGAAAATGATCAGCTGATTACCGTTTTCTTCCCTGACCTGTTCGCGGAATTTCCGTATGCCTGTTTCCGAGCCGGATTTTTCCAATTTGTCCTGCTGGTCCATCCAAGTCTGAAATGCAGTGGTCAGGGTCATGATCATAATTGTGAGGTAGACATGAATCTGGAAGCCGGCCTTGGTATTTACCGGCGCTCTCTGGATAAACCAGGCCTGTTTGGCCTCACGAAACATTGAGTTCTCAATCTCACTGCGGACATCATAACAATCATAAACGCCCAAAGATTTCTCAACCGGACCGTTGGTCAACAGCACAAGGGTTTTTACATTTGGATTATTTTTCATAAATGGACTGTCCAGGACAACGGCGGCATTGATCAGATTGGGAACAAAATCGTTACGATTTTCGTGACTGCCGCTGCCAAGGGGGCCATAAAAACCAGCCGAGGTTAATCCCTCAATGCCGACAACCTCCCAGTGGTCAGTGACAAAGGTTTTGTTTTTACCGGCACCAACTCCTCGCTTTTTGCTGCGCTCCTGCAAGGTTCCGGTGTCGACCAGTGAAATGGCATCCTTATAAACCGCCATGTTCGACTTTGCCGGAATGTAGAAAATGATCCCCTGTGTATGAAGCCACCAGAGCAGGGTACCGTTCATGAAACCACGATCCATGACAATAGAGGCAAGTTTGCCATGCTCACCAAGATTTACAACTGCCTGCTCGATTACTTCCCGGGCAAGAGTTATATCTGCAACTTCAATGGTTGTAAAACACATGGCCAGGGGAAGTTTACTGTTTGGATCCCACACAACCCATATTTTAAAACCAAAAACGGTTTCAAAAACTTTACGGATGCGCTTTCTTCTGCGGCGCAGCTCTGGGGCCTTTTCCTTCATGACCTTGCCGCAACCCGAGCAATTTTCGGTAGTTTGAATTTCCGAGGCATCAAGCACGGCATGCACTTTTTTGGGATAAAATTTATGGGACGCCAGAATGGCGATGGCCTTATTAAACATCTTTTCGAGTGCCTTTGCGGTGATGGCCGCAACAGAAGAAGCGATAAATCCGGGACAGACCGGCCCACGTATTTTTCTTCCGGGTTCCTTCTCAGAGGCAGGATTCTCTCCCTTCGTTTTTTTCTTGCCACGCTGGCAGGTGCCCTCTCTTGCTTCCCTGCCGTTGAACCCGACAAGACGCATAAGTGACTGGGAGTGGAGGATAACAGGATCAATATGCCAAAAAAATTTCAAACCAGCTACAATGCGCATCAGATAGATATAAATTATGGCAATAAAAGGGACCGGGCTTTTTCTTTTTTTTGATTTTGGTTCAAGCCCCATAAACAGGTCTTTGAAACCAAAATGGTCCAGAAAATAGAAGAATTCATCAAACAATCCTGCCTCGCCAAGACCATAGACTTCAGGGATATCATTCCCGTCGGCGAGTTCCCTGGCAATGCCGGCCTGATCCCTGCCGGCGGTATGCCAGGTCAGGCGGTCTGCGATATTTTTAGCGGCATCCTTGATGATTTCCATGAGGACTGGTTACCATATCGCGCTACGGACAGCAAACGGATCCGCAACGTATCTTACTGTTTTTACGTATAAAAATGGACGCACAGCTTGGCCTGTATCGGACAATCGGCGTGGTGCTCGGGAGGGGGGATGGATATGATGTCCAATCTGCGTTAGAGAGCCCGTTATGGCTCATATAGGATGCAATAACAGGCCCTTGGGAAAAACAGTCAAAGCCGGCAAAATTTACATTTATCAGAAAAAATATGACGAATTGTGTAAAAAAATTGGTGGCGGTAGTCCCTTATATGGAATATCCAGATTTACCTTTAAAAACGTTGCATTATCAATGCTATTAGGATAAAGGAGTGATCATGTCATATAATTTCCGCAATTTAGTGTT
>DRDE01000012.1 GCA_011040095.1 Nitrospirota bacterium | reverse complement strand
GGCATGTCCCCGGTATCCGGCTACCTGCAGCAGGATGAATCACTCTCAAATTTCAACAGGCTGTTATCGGAAGAATATTCAATAAGGCGGGTTAATCTGAAAAACGGAGACATACCCGAGGGTCTGTCCACTTTGATCATTGCAGGCGCAAAAGAGAATTTTACGGACTATGAGCTTTACCGGATCGACCGGTTCCTGATGAAGGGTAAAAACCTCGCAATATTCATGGATTCATTCAATGAAGTCAGGCCGCAGGGCCAATACGGCATGATGGGCGGGTCACAGAGACCGCTCTGGATGCCTTTGAATACCGGGCTCGAAAAGCTGCTCGATCACTACGGCTTAAGCGTCGGGAAATCCATTATCCTTGATGAGAACAGCTTTAAACAGAGGATGCCCCAACAGTTTGGAGGAGGTGAAAGGTCTATCTATTTTGCCCCGGTCATCATGAATGAAATGATTAATAAAGATGCCGCATACCTGAAAAACATCAAAGGGCTTGTAATGCTTAAGTCATCCCCAATAGAGGTCAATGAGCAGAAACTCAAAGACAACGGGCTCAGGGCGACTAAACTCTTCTCTTCATCCGACCGGTCATGGGAGATGACGGGCAGGATCAATCTCGACCCTATGTTTATCAGTCCCCCTCGGGATGATGAGAAGTTCAGGAGCATACCCATGGCATATATTGTTGAAGGCCCTTTTCCCGGTTATTTTGCAGATAAACCCATCCCTGAAAAAAAGGAGCCGGAGGGGACAAATGCCGGAGGGGACAAAAAGGATGAAAAAACCGTGAAAGAACCGGGCCTGGACATGTCCTCAATCAGGAGTGAAGATATCACCATCAAAAAAGGCAAGCCCGCAAAGATATTCCTTGTGGGAACATCGGAGATACTTAAAGACAATATAATTGACGGGGAAGGCAAGACACCCAATGCCCAGCTTATCATGAATGTGATTGACTATCTTAATAACAGGGAAGACATAGCAATAATGCGCAGCAAGACACAGCGGTTCAATCCGCTCAGGGAGACTACGCCCGCTGCCAGGGCCGCCATAAAAACCGCAAACATGGCAGGGCTGCCCGCGCTTGTAGTAATTGCGGGTATAATCGTCTGGTTCAGGCGTGCTTCAAGAAAACGCATGATCCGGAAAATGTTCAGCAAACAGGAAAGAGATTAATATATGAATATGAAAGGGAAAAAAGAAATTGCAATTCTTTTCTTTGTCATAGCTGTTCTGGCCTTTTATATCTCTTCACGGAAGAGTGAAAAAACGCATTATGAACTTCCCGGCATCCAAAAAATACGGACAGGCGATATTACGAAAATAAGCCTGAAGAAAAAAGGGTCTGAAATTGAGCTGGCAAAAGAAAATGATAAGTGGCTTATCAATGACAGGAAGTATCCGGCAGACAACGCAGTGATTGATAGTATGCTGAATGCGATATCGGGCCTGACCCTGACCGCCCTTGCGTCAGAGTCCGGAAACTATGCTATTTATGATCTGGACAAAGAAAAGAGGATTGAAGTGGAGGCATATAAAGGCAGCGACCTGCTGCGAAAGATCAATGTCGGAAAAATCACGCCGACCTATAAGCAGACATTTGTCATGCTTGATAACGATCATCGTGTGTACCATGCCAAAGGGGCCTTAAGAAGAGAGTTTGACCGGACGGTTTCAGAGCTGCGGGACAAAAAAGTAATGGCTTTCAGTGATGATATTACGGAAGTTGCGCTGAAACAGGGCAAAGATGAGATAACGATTGTAAGGGCAACGGCCCCTGTTTCCGTTGATGTTACGGAGAAGAAGGGAAAACAGGAAAAGCCCGGGGAATCCGCGCCGAAATGGACCACGTCTGAGGGCAAAGCGGTTAAAGAAGATGAGGTCAATGATATAATCGACACCCTGTCCGGTTTCCTGTGTGATGAATTTATTGAAGATAAGACAAAGGAAGATTTCAAGTCCCCTGTTTTTACGGTTGTTCTGAAGGGTGTTAATACCTATACAATTTCATTCTTTGAGAAAATAGAGAACCGCTATCCTGCCATATCCTCGGAAAGCGAATATCCCTTTTTTGTTTCCGAATGGAAGGCAAATAAGGTCATGAAAAAACCGGGCAGCCTGATTGAAAAATATGAGAAATAATTTATCCATAATACATTCGGTTCAAACCTGATCCCTCCCTTTGCCGGAAACAACACACTTTTGGGACTTTTACGGAATTCGTTGTATTTGTAATTAATTATGATAAAAGCAGGAATAAAAATCGGACCTTACAACTGGGTAATGCGCTTGATTGAGAGCGGGGCGGAGCGCTGCGAAGTCTGGTTTCTGATAAATAAAGAAAGCTCATATGCGGATATGTTCCAGTTTCTTGACAGGAAACAGATACGGACAGGCCTGAACTTCAGAGGGGTTATTGAAAATAACAGGCTGGCGGACCCCGTATGCCGGGATGAAACCGTGCGGAGCCGTTCAATTTTGCTGATTCAGAAATGTATTGATATTGCAGGCAGAAACGGCTTTTCGTATGTGAATATACTGCCGGGCAACACCCTGTCCCGGAAGTTCAACCCGGAAGATCAGGATTCCGGAAATGCGAATAATTTAAAAATGTATTACCGGGATTTAAAACGGGTTTTCAGGGAATCCGCCCTGCTTCTGCACGAGTACGGCCAGAATAAAAATGTAAATGTCTTATGGGAAACCCCGCCCGTAACAGCTCCTGCTGATTCAAATAAAAAAGCAGGGGATTGCAGCGGCCCCGGGTTTATCCCTGAATTGAACAGTTTTACACTTGAGGAGGCGGCAAAAAAAGACGGTATATTAATCACTAACAATATTGACCATATAATGGCCGAGAGCCGAGGTAATTCGCTCAGGGAGATGATTGATTACCTCTTTGACCGCACCCGGAAACTTGCGCAGCACACAAGGCTTTTGCATATAAATAAAGCCATCCGTGAAAATAATGGGGCAAACGGCCGTAACGGCGCCGCAAATGCGAAATCAGGCATCGAAACAATCCCGACAAAAAGTCAATTACTGCGGCTTCTTGAATTATTTAAAGATATAAACGGGCTGTGGGCAATCAATGATCAGGCAAATAAACAGATACAGGATTTTGTGGCATTCAGGGAACTGTTAATGAGCGCCGGGAAAAATGAATTTTCCCGGCTATCAGTGAGCCGGGTGAGGGAATACAATGAGCAATAATTATTTCCCTGTTTCCATATTTTGTTTGACAGTAACAACGTTTCTATGCTACATTTTTAGACTTCTTTAATGCCTGTTACATTTTCAGTAACCGCTAACATACATGGCAAGGTTAAATTTCAGACATATTTAACCGAAAAAATAAACCGGGTTGTTTATCGTTCAATTACCAGGAATAAACGATCACCTAAAAGGAGGAATTAAGAAATGCCGATTGATCCGACAAAACATGCAGACTGGGAAATAGCAGAAGCTGCTGAAGCAAATATGAAGACTGTTTACGAGCTGGGAGAACAGCTCGGACTTAAAAAAGAGGAGCTGCTTCCCCACGGTCATTATGTGGCAAAACTGGATTTCAATAAAATCCTTGACCGTCTTAAGGACAGGCCTGACTGTAAGTATGTTGACGTTACCGCAATAACACCCACACCCCTCGGTGAGGGCAAATCCACAACCACAATGGGACTTACACAGGGACTGGGCAAGAGGGACAAAAACGTTATAGCGGCAATCAGGCAGCCTTCCGGCGGGCCTACCATGAACATAAAAGGCTCTGCGGCAGGCGGAGGACTCAGCCAGTGCATTCCGCTGACCCCGTTTTCATTAGGTCTTACCGGTGACATCAATGCGATCATGAATGCCCATAACCTCGCAATGGTCGCGCTGACTTCAAGGATACAGCATGAGTTCAATTACAATGATGAGCAATGGGCCAAACGCAAACAGAAACGTCTTAATATAGACCCCCGCAACGTAGAGATGAAGTGGATAATGGACTTCTGCGCCCAGGCATTAAGGGATATAACTATCGGCCACGGCGGCAAGATGGATGGTTTTATGATGAAATCGGGTTTTGCAATCGCCGTCTCCTCGGAGGTCATGGCAATACTGTCCGTCTCAAAAGACCTCAGGGACATGAGAGAGCGTATGGGCAGAATCGTTGTTGCATATGACAAGCAGGGCAACCCGGTCACAACGGAAGACCTTGAAGTTGCAGGCGCAATGACTGCCTGGATGGTAGAGGCCCTGAATCCCAACCTGATGCAGACACTTGAGGGACAGCCCGTGCTTGTGCATGCAGGCCCTTTTGCAAATATCGCAATCGGCCAGTCTTCAATAATCGCGGACAGGGTCGGTCTCAAGCTCGGTGATTATCATCTGACGGAATCGGGCTTCGGCGCTGACATAGGGTTTGAAAAATTCTGGAACCTGAAGTGCAGGTTCTCCGGCCTTAAGCCGAATGCGGCAGTGCTTGTCGCCACAATCAGGGCGCTCAAATGCCACGGCGGAGCGCCTATCCCGGTGCCGGGAAGACCGATGCCCGAGGAGTACACGACCGAGAACGTCGGCTGGGTCGAGGCAGGATGCAAAAACCTGGCTCACCATATCAACACTGTGAAAAAGGCGGGCATCAATCCTGTTGTCTGTATCAATGCTTTCTATACCGACACCGATAACGAGATAAATGCCGTGAAAAGGCTTGCCGAAGAAGCAGGCGCGCGCGTGGCGGTCTCAAAGCACTGGCAATACGGGGGCGAAGGGGCGCTTGAGCTTGCCGATGCCGTCATAGATGCATGCAATGAGCCCAATAACTTTAAACTTCTCTATGAGCTTGACACACCCGTCAGGACGCGCATTGAGATGATAGCCGAGCAGGTCTACGGCGCAGACGGTGTTGAATACACACCGGGCGCCCTTGCCAAGGCAAAGAGGATGGAATCGGACCCGGAGACTTCTAAACTCGCCACCTGTATGGTAAAAACACACCTCAGTCTCTCGGACAACCCCAACCTTAAGGGCGTTCCCGAGGGCTGGAAACTACTCATAAGCGACATCCTCACCTATAAAGGCGCAGGGTTCATTGTTCCTGTTGCAGGGGCGATCAAACTTATGCCCGGCACAAGTTCCGACCCTGCTTACAGGCGGGTGGATGTGGATACGGATTCAGGCAAGGTCAAGGGGTTATTCTAAGATCAATTTTTTTAACAGCCCCTGTTATCTATACTGACAGGGGCTGTTATTTTATTAATGTTACAGGTCTCCCACCTTTGAAAAAGGGGGATTCAAGGGGGGGGTATGATTAAAACTTTTCTCCTGTCAATCAGCATGTAATGGAGTTTTTTCTTTATGGTTGGAAATCTCCCCAATTTTTTAACTCTTGCGAGAATATTGCTGCTGCCTTTTTTTGCCGCAACCCTTATCTACGAAAAATACCAGTACGCTCTCCTTATTTTTATAGCGGCATCCATAACGGATTTACTTGATGGATTTATTGCAAGAAGAAAAAAACAGATAACATATTTCGGGACTATCCTTGATCCTGTGGCGGATAAATTTTTTTTAATAACTTCTTTTATAATAATGAGCAGTATCGGTTTACTGCCTAAATGGCTGACTATTATTGTTATAAGCAAGGACTTAATTGTTGTCACGGGTTGTATTATTCTCTATATAGCCACTCATAGTTTAAAAGTCGAGCCGAGCTTTCTGGGTAAAGCCGCAAGCATGTTTCAGTTTATCCTGATAGGACTGGTTCTTTTATCCCTTAACGTAAAAGGCGATGTGCCTCTCCATGCGTCCCTTTACGCTATAGTTGCAGTGTTAACCGCCCTGTCCGGAATACACTATGTTTACAAGGGGTTGAAAATTGCCAATGCCGGAAATAACCGCTAATACTTTGAGGAATTAATTTTATCATGCATGCAAGAACAATAAGTCATATTCATGAAGGCGCTATTGCAGATAAGGCAGGCCTTAAAAAAGGAGATATTCTTCTCAGTATAAATGGGAATCCGTTAAGGGATATTATAGATTATATGTATTATTCCAGGGATGACATTATTGACCTGAAAATTCAGCGCGGACAGAACACACATGTGTTCAGATTAAAGCAGGAAGAGCGCGCTTCTCCCGGCATTGAACTAAAACCATTCAGGACAAAAACGTGCAGAAACAAGTGCATATTCTGCTTTGTCAGTCAACTGCCCAGGGGTATGAGGAAAACGCTGTACCTGAAAGATGATGATTACCGCATGTCCTTCCTGTTCGGCAATTACATAACCCTCACAAATATCTCGGCAAAAGAAAAGAAACGCATTATAGCGCAGAAACTCAGCCCTCTTTATGTGTCGGTGCATACAACGAATAATGACATAAGAAAGAAAATGCTCGGCAATCCAAAAGCGCCCGACATTCTCAAAGAACTGCAGGAACTGACATCAAACAAAATCAGGATACATGCCCAGGTAGTTGTATGCCCCGGTTTAAACGACGGTGAAGAGCTTTCCGGCACCATTAAAGACCTGCAGAAATTTTACCCCTATGTAGCATCTGTAGCAGTCGTGCCCGCGGGGCTTACAAAACATAAGAAAGGCGGGGTCAGGCCTGTTGAAAAAGATGACGCCGTAAAAGTCATTGAAACCGTCAGGAAATTCAGGCAAAGGTGCAAGAGGCGCCACGGGGACCCAATCGTACACCTTGCAGATGAATTCTACTTAAGAGCCGGGGCTCCGTTTCCGCCTCTTAAAGAATACGGCGACCTCCCACAGATAGAAAACGGGGTGGGTTTAATTCCCGTATTTTTACATTGCGCAAAAAAGTTGAAGCTGCCGAAAAAAATTGCGCCCCTGAAAGCGGTTGTCTTTACTGGCGCGTCATTTATGCCGCACCTTGAGGAATTTGCCGAAAAATTAAATTCAATCGAAGGACTCAGCCTTGATGTCTTTAAAGTTGAAAATAAATTCTTCGGGCCGTCCGTTACAGTAACGGGACTCCTGACGGGAAAAGATATCTTAAAGACAATTGTGGGGAAAACAAAAGCCGACTGTTTATTAGTGCCGGATATTACTCTCAGGGAAGGGTCTGATGTTTTCCTGGACAATGTCAGTCTTAAAGACATGCAGGAGAGCCTTGGCATGCGTGTCAGGGCTGTAGAACCTACACCTGAAGGAATTTTAAGGGGGATAACGGATGAATCCAAGCGGTAAAACCAGAATCACGGGTATTTTCGGGTACCCGATAGGGCATACGCTTTCACCATTGATGCATAACTCGGCATTTAAAACCCTGGGGCTTGATATCTGTTATGTTGCATTCGAGGTTTTGCCTGAAGCCCTGCCTGATGCAATCCGGGCCGTTCGAGGCTTAAACATGCTCGGGGTCAATATAACCGTGCCTCATAAAGAAAATGTGCTTCCTTTACTTGACAAAGTCGATAAAGAAGCATCTTTTATCGGGGCGGTAAATACAATAACCAATTCAGAAGGAACTCTGACCGGTTACAATACGGACGGCAGGGGATTTATGAGTTCACTTTCAGAGCAGGGGATATCGGTTGACGGAAAAAATATTGTCATACTCGGCACGGGCGGGGCATCGAGGGCAATAAGTTACTATTTAAGCGAAAAGGCATCCGGGTTATCCTTATATGACATTGACAGGCCGAAGGCTGAGAAATTAGCGGGTGACCTCGGTGAAATCCGTGACAATATTTTTCTTCTTGATGATATAGAAGATATCGCCGGGCCTGATATAATAATTAATGCCACACCGCTCGGGTTTAAGCCTGATGACCCTCTTCCTTTAAACCCCGATCTGATTACATCCGGTATGGTTATTTGCGACCTCGTCTACAGGAAAACAAAGTTCCTGGAAGAGGCTGATAAGCGGGGGGCGAAAAACATTGACGGGTCAGGCATGCTTTTATGGCAGGGTGTCCTTGCCTCTGAACTATGGACAGGGGTCAAGCCCCCGGTTGAAGTCATGCGCCAGGCGCTGCTGTCCGGGATAAAATAATTTATGCATGTTTATTATGAGATTATAGTGCCGCTGATACTTATAGACGGGTGCACACGGTTTCTGCCCGCTGATTTTGCCTTGTAAAGCGAATCATCCGCCTGCTTCAGCACGCTCTCCCACGAAATGTATTTGACATTCTCGGCAATATTACAGGCCACACCGGCGCTGATAGTCAGAATCCTGGAATCACTGCCTTTATGTTCCATGCCGAGCGATTCCACCGAAACCCTGAGGTTCTCTGCAACCCTTAAAGCATCCGGAAGATTCTGCTCCGGCAGAATCACAACAAACTCTTCACCTCCCCATCTGAATATCTCATCCGTTTTTCTTAATGACAACTTCATGGTATCCGCAACTGAAGTAAGCGCATCATCTCCCTTCTGGTGGCCGTAGGTGTCATTGAAGAGTTTGAAATTATCAATATCGCAAAGGATGATACTGTAGGGGCGTTCATACCGGATCGCAAGCAAATGAATATTTTCCATTCTTTTCTGGAAACTCCTTCTGTTTCCCACCTGTGTCAGGGGATCAATATGCACGAGTTCATTAAGTTTCTCATTCAGGCGTCCCAGTTCTTTGTGTTTGTTCTCAAGAAGCGCCATCATATTATTAAAGCTTTCCCCGATCATGTTGATCCTGTCTTTGAATGCATACTGGTATATCTCGCAGTCCCTGCAGTCCCCGTATTCTTTAATACACTCCCCCTTCACCTCTCCCTGGGAGAAAGTCCCGGCAACCTGCCAGCATCTAAGGTCGGATGATTGATAACCCGGACAATCCGTGTGCTTGCATTTTTTGAATTCCCAGCATTTTATAAGGTTAGTGCCCTGAACCCTGGTGTGAAAACTGCCGTTTTCAATAACCTGCTCTATACTGTCCCTTATTCTTTTTTGCGCTTCCTCAAGCTCTGCATTGTGTCTTTCTATTTCCCTTTTCTGTTTAGTGATAATATTGTCCGCCTTTTTAATAACACCCTGCAAAAACACATGAAGCACGCTCATGGCAAAAATCAACATCAGGGGGATTTTATACATTTCGCTTTTCATTAATTTCAAGAACGGTCCGATATTCTTGTGAATTTCAAAAGCGCCTATAATATTACCCTTTAACTGGTTATCGACATTCCTGTATATCGGGATATAAACTTTAAGCAAATCGACTTCACCCGTTTTTTCTTTCCCCGCAGTATCATCTTTTACAGGCATCATACGTTCCGTCAGTTTTGAAGCAGTCTTGCCGTATAAAGCGGACATTAACTCCCCGGAAGTATCCACAAGCCCGATATCTTCCGGGTCAGTGGAATAAACAACACTTCCGCTCAAATCAAATATCTTGAATTTTAATATGTTGTTGTAATGGAATAAATAGGAATCGGCGATTTTGTCCAGGTCTTCACGCTTCAGGGAATGTTCTCCTATGTACAAATAACCATAGGTTTCCAGGCTTGAAGCAATGAAATCGTCATATATACGATTCTTAAGCTGGTCCGCCATCACCTCGATTGTTGATATCGAGTAATCAATTAACGCCTTTTTCTGGTACCAGAAAGCCACATAACTTAACGCTATTGTTAAAATCAGTATTATCCCGATGCTGAAAAGGGAAAAATATTTACGCAGGTTGAAACTTCTATCTTCCCCCCGGCGATTTTCCTTTGATTTAAAAATTGTCATCATATCTACATATATATCGTAAATCCTGGGCGAAATCTTTAAATAAACTATTGCTTATTGAACCGGCTCGCGCAATTATCGCATAAGTCGCTGATTCATCAATATTCCGACCATACAGACCTTGAATAAAAGTTCATTTTCCATGTTTTTGACAATATCTCTCCTTACATGGTAATATTTTTAACTTTTTACGTCAAATCACGCACAGGTAAAATGAAAATAGCCATTACAGGCAAGGGTGGTGTCGGCAAAACCACTGTCTCTTCATTATTAAGTTATTTATACTCATCCGAAGGCAAAAAAGTGATTGCCGTGGATGCGGACCCGGACGCAAACCTTGCTTCAGCCCTCGGAATCCCCCAAAATGACATTGAGAAGGTAAAACCCATAGCTGAACTAACGGAATTGATTGAAGAAAGAACCGGCGCAAAACCCGGAACCGGCGGTGGAATATTCAGGATAAACCCGAAGGTCGATGATATACCGGAAGGCTTTGGTTATAAAGTCGACAACATCACCCTGCTTGTAATGGGCAGGTCAAAACTTGCCGCCTCGGGTTGCTATTGCCCTGAACATGCATTGCTGAGAAGATTGTTGAAACACCTTATCGTGGAACGTGATGAAGTCGTAATTGTCGACATGGAGGCCGGGATAGAACACCTCACAAGGGGAACCGCCGAAGGAGTCGATGCATTTATCGTTGTAGTAGAACCCGGCCGGGGAAGCATTCAAACAGCAGTTGCAGTTAAAGGTCTTGCAAAAGGACTCGGAGTAAAAAAAGTTTTTGTAATTGCCAATAAGGTGAGAAGAGAAGAAGACGTCATGTTTATAAAAAATGAATTGAGTGATATGGAATTCCTCGGAACAATGAGTTTTAACGACTCTATTCCGGAAGCGGACATCCGGGGGATACCGGCATTCAAGGTCTCAGGGGAGCCTATCGAAGAAGCAGTGAAAATCAAAAAGAATTTAGAGAAACTTCTTTGAAGAAAAGACTGAGGGCGGAACTTTTAAAAAAACGGGATTTCATCCCGCCTGAACAAAAAGTTCTGAAAGAGGCTGAAATCAAAAAAAGTCTCTTTGCATTGGATGCATTTAAAAAAGCAAACAGCCTGCTGTTGTATGTCTCCTTCCGATCTGAAGCAGATACCACGGGATACCTGGACGATGTAATAAAACTGGGGAAGAAACTGATATTGCCCGTGGTTGATTCACGACACAGGGAATTAAAGCTTTACGAGATACGGGACACATCCGAACTCGTACCGGGATATATGGGCATTTATGAGCCGGGAGTCGGGGAGGATCGGAGGGCTGATTTAAAAGACATTGATCTTGTCATAATTCCCGGCGTGGGATTTGACATAAAAGGCAATCGTCTCGGATACGGCGGGGGCTGCTATGACAGGCTTCTCAGCTTCGAGTCCGGGCGCCTTGCTAAAGCGGATCATCATATCATGACCATTGCCCTTGCCTTTGAGGAGCAGATCAGCGAAGAAATACCCACCGAGTCCCATGATATAAAAGTAGATATCATTATCACTGACAAGAGATTGATCCACTGTTAAACGGCTTGCGAAAAAACATGACGGGCGGTTCAAAGGTAAGCATTCAGTTACGGGATATCTATGTTTCTTATTGCATTGCGAGGGATGCTGAATTTGTACCCGGTATGTACGAGTTCGCTGCCGCTGATATTGAAGGGGAAGTAAACCAGCGCTGCTTCCCGGGGAATGATTTCCATACCTGGAAGAAGCGGGAATATCTTTCTTTTTGCCGCGCTCATACTTGCCAGCATAACCTTAACAGTTTCAAATGCCTCCTGGTCGTCAAGCGCTGCAGGACAGGGCATTGTTTTGGGAAACTCTTTTCCGGACTCTCCATAAGGCTGAATGATCGTCATCCGGGTTCCGAGTCTCAGGAATATGCCCGGATGCATTTTAAAGGCCGGTGAATAGAAATAAAGTCTTTTCTCTTCCAGTTCCCGGTTAACAGCCATAGGAAGATTGGCCGCCCTTTTCTTCCAGCGGGTGAGTCGATGGAGGCAGGTAATATCGTGAAAAATCTCCGGATACGATGAACAGATTCACACGGCAAAATGCGCACGACATGAAACGATCGGTCTCTTCAAGAATAACAGGCCCCCCGCATTGAGGACACTGATGCTCTACCTGCAGTGTTCTGCCGCTAAATCCGTTCACCGCACTGATTGCAGAATACTGCATTTACTGGTATATATCGGAAACTTGAGGCATGCACTTGAATGCTTGAAAATCCCCATGAATCCCTCCTTGCTGAAGTCAGTGGTGTCAGGGCTCCATTCTTCAGGAAACGCGTAAGCATTCAGTTACTGAAACGCAAGGATTACACTGTCAATTTTCAATTCATATATTTATAATTAATAAAACAAATGTCGGGGGCATGGTATGGCGAGAGCTTTGCAAACAGAATATCCGGGAGCATATTATCATATTACATCAAGTTAATGATAGAACAACTTAATATATGAAGAATGGAGACCTGACACCGTCCACATGTGGAAATTTTTAGCCTCGGTCAAGCTTGCCATTTTCGTCTTTATAGCATTAGCCCTGTCATCAATAATAGGGACGATTGTTGAACAGCAGGCCGAGCCTGCCGTAAACATAGCCCTTCTTGCAAAATTTTTCGGGGATTCCACTGCCCCTGCTGTTTACAATATTTTTGCAAAACTCGGCTTTATGGATATGTACCGCTCCTGGTGGTTCATCGCCCTTCTTGTCTTGTTCGGTATCAATCTCATTGTGTGTTCACTTGACAGATTTCCTAAAACCTGGCGACTTATTAAAAGACCTCAAAAACCGTTATCCGATAACGCAATCAGGTCCCTCCCCGTAAAGAAGGAGTTGACGTTCAAAACCGGTCTGAATACGGCAAAGGATGAATTTTTGAACAGCCTGAGTGCATCGGGATACCGTGTTGTTGAGGCATCCGGATCTGATTCTGTCCGGCTTTATACCCAAAAAGGCAAATATGCGCGTCTGGCGGTGTATGCCGTGCACCTGAGCATTATTTTGATATTTATCGGAGCGATAATCGGTGCCCGGTTCGGATTCAGCGGATACCTGAATCTGCTCGAGGGAGAGGCCTCAAATGCGGCATATAAATCCCCGGGAGAACCGATCCCCCTCGGTTTTACAATAAAGTGCAACAACTACGAAACCCTGTACTATGAAGGGCTGGACACGCCCAGAGAATTTCAGAGTGAGCTGGTAATAATAGAGAACGGCAAGGAAGTTCTGAAAAAAGTCATTGAAGTCAATGACCCTCTTACATATAAGGGGATCACCTTTTTCCAGGCAAGCTACGGCATGGCGCCGGATGCAGCGGGATATTTCGTTATGGATATTGCGCCGAAGGGCGGCCCTGAAAAGAGGCTCTGGTTGAGATCAGGTGATACATTTGAAATTCCCGGCACGGGTATTAAAGGGACTATCACCGATTTCTCGCCGGCTCTCACGCGTGACAAAAACACCGGGGCATTAACCGCTTATTCCGATAATATGGTTAATCCTGCCGTAGCCGTAGAGTTTGATGGGCCCGGTAAAGAAAAGTATACCGGGTGGATACTCAAGCGTTATCCTGAAACCGGCGTCTTACCGGGGGGGCATTCCGTTAAGTTTGTTGATTACTGGGGGGTGGAATACACAGCGCTTAAGGTTTCAAAAGACCCCGGCGTCCGGTTCATTTATCTTGCCTCCGTCATTATGTCTGTCGGTCTGTACGTATGCTTTTTCATCAGCCATAAAAAAATATGGATAAACATAGTAAAGGATAAAGGGTCAGCCAGGATTTCTGTCGGAGGTTATACCAACAGAAACAGGCTTACCCTGGAAAAGGAAATAGAAAAAATAGTGTCACATGCATCAGAGGCAATAGAAGGAAGGAGAGGGAAATGAGCAGTTTCATCTTTTTTGATATATCGGCATGGGCTTATATAGCTGCAATGGTTACTTACATCGCTTTTCTTGTTGTCGGAAATAAAACCGTCGGCCTGATCGCTTCCACTATTACAATCTTCGGTTTTATATGCCAGAGTACGGCTGTGATTATAAGATGGATAAGTTCTTACTATTTCTGGACAGCCTCCAACCCTGCATCAGGATTTATCGAATCAATCCTGAGAGCAGCCCCCCTGAGAAATCTTTATGAGTCGCTCATCTTCTTTGTCTGGTCACTTATATTGATCCATCTTTTAATAGAATTCAAATACAAAAACCGTTCACTCGGGGCCTTTGTTACACCGCTTGCGGCGCTTGCCCTGCTCTTTATAGATATATCGGGCACATCAAAGGAGATTCAGCCACTGATACCGGCTTTGCAGTCAAACTGGCTGCTTTTTCATGTGATGCTGAGTTTCCTTGGTTATGCCGCCTTCGGGGTCTCTTTCGCTGCAGCCGCGGCATATATTGTAATGGTTACAGTTTCCAGGAAAGAGAAGACATATATTTTCTGGAGCATTACAATCGGTATATTTCTGATCGTCCTTATCGGTATGGGAATTGATTTTCTAAGCCTGTCGGCAATTGAACGCGGGGAATTAATACAGAACCATTTCCTGAAAACCACACTGAGAAGTTCATCCGGAGGCATAGCTGCCGTGAGCTGGATTGTTTCAATTGTATTTATCTTTGTCATCTGGCAATTCGGTCTCAGGCTCAAAAATATCCTCACAGGCCTTAATCTGACACCGGCCATGCTTGATGAGATAGTGTATAAAAGCATAGCCGCAGGATTTCCGTTATTCACGGTAGGCGGATTACTAATGGGAGCCGTATGGGCAAACAGCGCATGGGGAACATACTGGACATGGGACCCCAAAGAAACATGGTCCCTGATAACATGGTTTGTCTATGCGCTTTATCTGCACGCGCGCCTTGTCCGCGGCTGGAGGGGAAAGCGGGTGGCAATACTTGCCGTAATAGGATTTATAGCCGTGATTTTCACGTACATAGGGGTCAATCTCGTACTTTCAGGGCTTCATGCTTATGGAAGCGGATAAGAAATTGTTTTCATCCATCCTGACATCGGGAACAGGAAATGCTTGATTCTATAAAACACCGGGTAAAAAAAGAGACATTAGGTCACTTAAGTATAGTATTCACAGAAAATATACTTTCGAAAGGCTTTAATTTTATTTTAATTATCCTTATTGCAAGGGCATTAGGGCCTGAGAAATACGGGGTTTATTCATTCGTTACAGTCTCTGTTCTGTTCCTCGGAACTTTCCTGGATTTCAGCATGGAAAACTCCGCAGTGCGTTTCTCGGGGAAATATCAAAACAAGAGGGAAGAAATCTTCGGTGTTTATTTAATCTTCAAAACCGCAACATTGACAATTCTGTTTTTCCTGGTCCTGCTGTTCCCTAAAGCAATTATCGTGTTGCTCAATAAGCCCCAGATAGAAAAATATCTGCTTATTATTTTTATCGGCTGCGCAGTAGAAAGTTACCAGTATATTATTACTACATACCTTCAGTCCCTCGAAAGATTTACAGCAAGGGCGCTTATAAACGCAGGTGTGTTTTTAGCAAGACTGCTTTCCATATTCGTTCTGCTGCAACTGTCTGTATCAAACATCAGGACAATCTCCTTCTTCTTTGCCTTAAGCGGGCTGCCTTTTATTTTGTTATGCTTCAAATATTTTATCAATTTCTTCAAAGCTCTTTTCTCATATAAGATTTCCGGCGAGCTGTTAAAAGAAATTTTACATTATGCAAAATGGCTTGTCCTGGGATCACTCGCCATGAATATCATGACAAGACTGGATTTTTATATAATAGTTTCATTGCTTTCGTTCAGGGAAGCAGGGCTTTACAATTCCGCATTTCAGCTTGTTTCCCCGCTTGTTATTATCTCCCTGGTATTCGGCAAGGTATTTTTACCGAAGGTCTCAAAATACACGGAGCCTTTTCAAATAAAAGCCTATATAAGAAAGGTGGTAAAAATAGGAGCTGCAATCTCAATCCTGTTAATATTGATTATTCCTTTTTGCAAAGATATAATTCTGTTTATCTTTGGAGAAAAATTCCTGGAAGCCTTCGAGGTTTTCAGGATACTGCTGGTTTCTCATATATTCACTTTGTGGAATGTTATGTTCGGGATCGCTTTTTATTCTATGGGATATTCAAAATATATGGCAATAGGAGCATATATTGAATTACTTGTCTTTACTATCTGTTCTTTCATTCTTGTTCCGCGTTTAGGCATGGAAGGGGCGGCATGGAGCAGGATGATTGCAAGCGCAGGTTACCTGGGAACCGTTATTTTGTTTTTATCAAGAACGCTTTATTCTAAGAACAAGAAATCAAGACACATTTAAAAAGTAAAAATGAAAAAGAACATCTGTTTTTTTAATAAAGATTTAGAGATTGGCGGTGTGGAAAGACAGTTGTACTATTTAGTAAACGGATTAAATAAAACAAAATATGACATAATGCTGTTGCTGTGTAAAAAAGAGGGGGCATTTTCAGACAAGATATCAAACAGCATCGGTGTTCAAGACCTGCGTGCTTCATATTCTCACAGTAACAAGATAATTATCGCGATAAAGTTATTTCTTTTTTTATTAAAAAACCGTCCGGATATATTTGTAAGCTTTCATGTTCACCTGAATATTATTTCTATTATTGCATGTAAGCTTCTATCAGTTAAAGTATTTATCTGTTTTCCCGGTTATTGTCCACGATCAAGATTATCCCGGCTCCGGAGATATTTTTATACAAGGGCGGATAAGCTGATTTCCGTCTCTATGGGGGTTAAGGCCAGTGTTGTAAATAATCTGCATATCCCTGACAGCAGAAAAAACATTGTAATTGAAAACTGTGTGGATATAAGGGAGATAAGGGAAAGGTCAAAAGAAGATATTCGCAGCCCCTTTTTGGATGGAGACAGGTTTATAATTGTCAGTGTCGGGAGACTCAGCGCTGAAAAAAATTTTGAAGTATTGATCCGGGCGTCAAGGCTCCTGCCGCCTGACTGTCTGATTCTATTCATAGGAGATGGAGAGCGCAGGGAATATTTAGAAAATCTTGCCGCAGAGTGCGGCTCAGGCAACAGGATCAAATTCCTGGGGTTTCAGTTGAACCCGTACAAATTCATAAAAAAAGCCTCGGTTTATGTGCTCTCATCGAATTCAGAGGGATTGCCCACAGTTGTACTGGAGGCCATGTCGCTCGGTGTGCCGTGCATCTGTTCGGATTATTACGGACGGACAAACGATGTTATTGAACATAACGTTACCGGGTATATTTTCCCCAGGGATAATCATTGTGAACTCGCAAACGCCATAAAGTTTTTCCGTGATAAGAAAAACCGGGAAAAAAGAAAAACTATTGTCGAAAATTCTAAAAGACATGTTGTAAATTATTCTATTGAAAAATACGCGCAAAGATATGAGAGGGTCTTCGGCGGGTCCTGATTCAGACCTCCTGACCTCTGGGATCATAAATTGGAAAACGAATATGGAGTAAAGGAAATAGGTGTTATGGGATATCTATACAATGCTGACTGATATTGAAGATGCCTTTCGGTGCATGAAGTCTGAGTTGGGGCTGAGGCATATTTATCATCACACCAGGGTATTTATGATGCCTTGAATTTGCCTTATCAACTAAGGAAAACCGTAAGAACAATCTTGTAGTTATTTTAAATCCGTAGTGTCAAAATCACTATTTCCGGGAGCATAACATATTGATATTACATGGTTGTTTTTTGGGGAGCATGAAGTTTGGGTTAAGTAAAAAAAACCGACACCCTTTATCACGCAGGCGCCGGTTCTTTTTTTAAGGCAGCAAAGGGCTGTTACAACAATGCTTTATTGAAGCGCAACGTTCTCAACCGTAACCGTTCCGTCACTGACTGTCATTGTCCCGTTAATTGTCGTTATCCCTGTAACAGTTGCATAGTCGCAATCATAACCGCCTTCGAGGGTCACCGGTTTGTTAAGGTTAATGTTAAAGTCTTCGATAAATACTACAGCCCGGCTCTGTATAACATCCCCGTCCACTGCCGCATCATAAGCAGCCTGGAGTGTTGAGTAATACACAGGGATTGCGCCAGCTATCCTTACAGGAGACAGGCATGCATATATTGTTATGTAATTCGTTCTTATCAATGTGTTGGCGCTTCCGTCAGAATCCGTGACTGTCAGGCTCACTGTGTATATGCCTGCTGTGTTGTATGTATTCGATGGATTCTGAATGGTTGAATCTATAACACCGTCATTGTCAAAATCCCAGGCATAACTTAGAGGCTGGTCATAGCCTGTGGAACTGTTGGTGAAGTTTACTGTAAGCGGCACTATTCCGCTTGTCGGTGAGCCTGTGAAATCCGCTGACGGGGATGTGTCCGAGACAGTGGCTGTTGTGGTTGCCTCATCTGCGGCCCCAAGGTCGTCCGTGACCCTCAGGTTTATTGTATATGTTCCCTGCTGTGCATAGGTGTGCCCCTGGGTCGGTGATGAGGAGCTGTAGTCGAATGTCCCGTCATTATTTATATCCCATTCATAAAGGGTTATTGTCCCGTCCGGATCTGTCGAGCCTGAACCGTCAAGGGTTATTGCCTGCCCTTCTATCCCTGTATATGGGCCATTTGGATCAGCAACCGGCGGGGTAGTATTTACACCTGTGCCGATTAAGTTTATATAAAGGTTTGGCGTGTCAGGGTCATTGCTGTCAACGCCGATTTTTGCATACATTGCGCCTGTCTTTGTCGGCTCATAACGCGCATCTATTGCGCAGGTTCCTGACGGCGCTATTGTCCGGCCTGAACAGTTTTGACTCAGTATGCTGAACTGGTAAGGGTTTGAACCTGTTAAATATACCCCGCCAATCACGAGGTTTGTTGTGCCGTTGTTGGAGACCGTGAATATCTGACTTGGGGATACATCGCTTACTGCCACAATGCCGAAGTTCTTGCTTGCAGGTGAGGCCGAGATGTCAGGACCGGTAACTATTACACCTGTTCCTGTTAATGACACTGTTACAACAGGGGTATCAGGGTCATTTGACGGAATGTCCGAACTGGAACTAAAGGTTGCTGCTGATGCGGGTGAGAATGTGTATGTTATCGC
>DRDE01000011.1 GCA_011040095.1 Nitrospirota bacterium | reverse complement strand
TTGGCCTGTTTTGCCTTTTTATCTATGTCGGAAGAGATTATTTCCTCTACAGAGCCTGCGTCATTGTATACTTCATTAAAAATTTTATCCATTTCACTAATGGCATTATCGCTTTCCGCCTTTTTCTTCAAAAGCTCCCTGCCGGCCAGCATCATCTCAGTTGCAGCAGCCTGAAACTTTTCTTCGTGCAGTTCCTCTGCCTGGCTGATTGTCTCTGCCAGTTTTTCATTATCTGTTTTAATAACCGTTGTTCCGTCTTTAAGCCTGGCGCCTTCCAGAACAGCCCCTGTGAACTGGTCAAAATCAGCCACCGATTGATTGTAGTTCTGAACTATGCCGTCAAGACTTGCCTCATTGTCTGTGGCAATTGCAGCAGTGGCGCTTTTGAATTTTTCCATAGCGTCTCTTGCCGTCATAAGCGCCATTTTCATCCTGTTGGCCATTTCAACCACAGGGGCCTCTTCCTCGCCAACAATAAAAAGGTCGTGGCCTACTTTCTGAATTCCGTTAAACCCCACAAAACTTGCGATTGCTATCAAAAGAAGCAGGCTCCCGAAACCTATTGCCAGTTTTTTTCCGATTTTAAGATTCTTCCACTTCATTTTCTATCCTCCTTAATTTAATCGTGCTCCGTGTCCGTTATCCGTAATCCGTTTTTTTTACGGACACGCTGAACGGCCACGAATAACGAAGTTAATATTTCTCAAACTCTATCTGATCCGCCATTGCCTGAGCCTATTGCAATTCCGGCTATTTTTTGTGATAATTCCTAATTCTTAATCACCTCCTCTTTTTCCACATTCTGTACGAGCTTCGGGACATCCAGTATCAGCGCTACCGTGCCGTCGCCGAGTATGGTTGCCCCTGAAACTCCTTCCACATCCCTGTAAACCCTGCCGAGTGTCTTGATTACTGTCTGATGCTCGCCTATTACATGGTCAACCACGAATCCGACTCTGTGGCTGTCAATCTCGGTAATAACAATCTGTTCGATATCAGGTTTACCCCCATTTATCATGAACTGCTCGCGCAGGCTGATGTACGGAACTATCTCACCTCTCACATTTGCTATCTGACGGCCGTGGGCGCCGGCCACATCCTCTTTTGTCAATTCCACACACTCCTCTACCAATGAAAGCGGCAGGACAAAAAAGTCATGTCCGATCTTCACTAAAAGACCGTCAATAATAGCCAGCGTAAGCGGCAGTTTCAGGGTTATCGTTGTGCCGATACCCCTTTCACTGCTTATGTCTATTGAACCCCGGAGCGCATCGATACTGCGCTTTACCACATCCATGCCGACCCCTCGGCCCGATACTCCGGTTATTTTGCCGGCAGTAGAGAAGCCCGGCGCAAGGATAAGTGCGAATGTATCTTTTTCAGACAGCTCCGCATCAGGCTCTATCAAGCCTTTTTCCACAGCTTTGTCGCATATGGCCTCAGGGTTGAGACCCGCGCCGTTGTCCATTATCTCTATTAATACATTGGCTCCTGAGTGCCTGGCTGACAGATGAACTATTCCCTGCCCCGGCTTTCCGTAATCATTACGGACATCCGGGGCTTCAATACCGTGGTCTATGCTGTTCCTGATCAGGTGAACCAGCGGGTCATTGAGTTTGTCTATTACTGTTTTATCCAGTTCGGTCTCGGCCCCTTCCGTGGACATTTCAACCTCTTTGCCTAATTCACCCGAGAGGTCGCGAACTAAGCGTTTGAACTTGCTGAACATGGTCCCGATAGTCACCATGCGGACGCTCATTGTATTGTCCCGAAGCTCATTGGTCAGCCGTTCCACTTCCTCAGCAACCAGGAGCAGCTCCGGATCGTTTGTGGTTGCTGCTGTTTGTGTGAGCCGGGCCTGCACAGTTACCAGCTCCCCGACCAGGTCTACTAATCTGTCGAGTTTGTCGGATGATACGCGGATGCTTGATACAGGGTCTGTCTTCTGTTGTTTCTGCCGTACATTATTAACATGCTGCTGCTCGGTCAGCGCGGATTCCACTTTTCCTGCGTCAACCAGTCCGGCATCAACCAGCATCTCCCCGACAGGTTTCTGTTCGACGAGAATCTTCTGAAGGTCCTCCTGCCTTATATCACCGCGTTCAACAAGAATTTCACCGATACGCTTATGTGTGCCTGTTATTTTCTGGAAATCATCCCGCGTTATATACCCTCTGTCAACAAGCACATCTCTCAGTTTCGTATACCCTGATTCTTCATCAGGATTTCTACTGTCATCAATGACATCAATATCCAGCTCGCATTCATCTTCAATAAAGATAAAGATATCTTTAATTGCGTTTATCCCCTGGCTGGTGGTCAGAATCACATCCCAGTATGTGTAGCAGAACTCAGGATTAATATCATTCAACTGAGGGATGGTATCTGTCTGTGCCGCAATCCTGCAGTCTCCGATAGTTGATAGTTCATTTATTAAAAGAACGGGATTTATTCCCTTTGTAAAGATATCAGGGGGAGGGCGAAATCGAATTCTATAAGTTATGTTTCTCTCTTGCGGTTCAGACTCCGGATTATTTCCATAAGGGGGGGGAGCCGGGGAGCATGGGTTGACTCTTTTTTGCTCTTTTGTGTCAGGGGACAGTTTTTTAAGGGAGGCAATTATCTCCCCGGCTTTTTGTTTGTCTATTGAATCCGGATTATCAAGTAATGCTTTGATATGATCACGGGCAGACAGGGTAAGGTCTACCAGTTCTTTTGTGACGGACATTTCTCCATTACGCACCATGTCAAATACTGTTTCCACCTCATGAGTAAATGAAGCAATATCGTCAAAACCGAACATGGCGCCTGAGCCCTTGATTGTATGCAGCGCCCTGAAGATACACCCGATAAGTTCCGGATCATCCGGACTTTCCTCTAATTCAAGCAGAGAGGTCTCAAGCTCTGCAAGCAGCTCGTTGGCTTCTTCTTTGTATGCATCCCTGTGCTGGTCTGTTTTTGACATTATGGCTCCTGTATAACCTGTCGATCCTTTTTCAATAAAAAATTTATAATTACTGCTAATTTAATTTTTTTGCTCATCATTATCATCGGCCATCCATAGACAGATTTTATTGCAGCCTGATCCGCAGCCTGTATGCAGTGAATAACCTGCATCCCTCGCAGCGTCTTTGAATACTTCCGGACAGTTGCCGTTCAGCGAAAAATCTTTCTTTAATTCCATTGTCGTCTTGTAAGCCGAGAAGAGAAGCTGAAGTCCTGACAAGTCCACATCCGTCACATTTTCAAGATTCAGAACCAGATGCTCTGCATATTCCAGTGAGTGAACTAATATATCCTGCAGTGCATCGGCATTTTCTATGGTCAACTCACCATTGATGGTCAGTATCCTTTTGTCATCTGATTGTTCAACCTTAAAGTCAATCATGTATTCCTCCATAAAATTCGTTATTGGTTAACCTAAACATTGCAAAAATCCCCCTATATCCCCCTTTACTAAAGGGGGACTTCTTAATTCCCCCCTTTGGAAAAGGGGGGTTAGGGGGGATTTTATAAGTAATCAATAACATCTTCCCTTATCGCACAAACTTTTTTATGACATCTATCAGTTTTTCAGGCGTAAACGGTTTCACGAGCCATCCGCTGGCGCCTGCCTGTTTGCCTTCCTGTTTTTTTGATTCCTGGGATTCCGTTGTCAGCATTACCACAGGTATAAACTTGCAGGTTGCCGTGCTCCTGATTTGCTTTATGAGTTCAATTCCGTCCATATTCGGCATATTCAGGTCAGTCACCACCATGTCTACTTTTGTTCCGCTTAATTTGACTATTGCATCCTTGCCATCGACCGCTGCCGCAACATCGTATCCTGCATCCTTAAGCGCAAAGGTCACGAGCTGCCTCATGGAGGCCGAGTCATCGACTATCAGGATTGTTTTTCCCATATCTCACACTCCTGCCCATTCTTGATTTCGTCATTTATTGATAATGTGTTTTTTAATACCTTCCTTTCGGATTCCATTGTGTACATGTCTCCAAGCCGGTTCCCGCCTCTGCCGCCGTCCTCCCCTGCATTGATTTTACCGCCCATGTTTTCCATGGTCTGCAGCATATTCTCAATCTCGGCTTTAAAAGAAACCAGCGGCGCAATCACATGCTCAATGCGCTGTCTCGTGATATCCTGGAACTGCATTGAGATGACTATATTGCTTATATCCTTTGCCAGGGATTCGGTCTCTTTTGTAAGCTCATCAAGCTGGTCCTTTACCCCGCTGATTGTCCCGTCTATTTTTTCCAGTGTGTCATCAACCACAGCGGCCGCTTCCTTAGAAGTGCTGTTGGTTTTCGAAACGCTCTTTTCCGTCTTCTGGTATATCTCTTTTGTATCTGTCTCAATGTTCGTGACGATTTTTCGGATCTCATCCGCTGCCGTATGCGACCTGTCCGACAGTTTCCTTACTTCATCAGCAACAATGGCAAACCCCCTTCCGTACTCTCCTGCCCTCGCTGCCTCTATTGCCGCATTCAGCGCTAAAAGGTTTGTCTGCTCCGCAATGTAACCGATCTCATCAACCATTGTTTTAGCGCTCCCGGTAGCCTTAATGATCGTCTCCATATCATTCAGTGTCTGATTGGCAACTTCAGATGCCCCCCGGAGGCTCGCTATTACATCCGAAAGCGCCTTTTTGCTTAACTCCGTGAGAGTTTCACTGTTGTCTTCTCCGTCTCCGGCAAGCTTGATAAAAGCGCCTGATGCCTCTGATGACTGATTTCTCGCCCTTTCAACAATATTCATAAAGCGGCTGCCGATATCCATGGCAGCGGACTCGGTCTGTTGTGTTACCTCCTCAAGCTGATTGACAAGGACCGGGATAAGTTGTGATTTTTCATGAAGGGGATCGTTCATGCCTTTTATCAAAGTCGCCACGTTTGAGAGGCGCTGTTTTTTATCAGTCTCATATTTGAGATGCAGGCTCTTAATATATTTTTTTATAAATACAGCGACTGCGGCAATAACAGCGGCGTAAACGAGTGCGTTTATAATAATCCTGAACAGTCTTTCCTCTATAAAAGAAGGCGCCGTAACCAGCATAAGAATTGCGATTATTTTCAAATAAGTCTTCCAGTCATTTGTCACGTTTTGTCTCCTTGCCGTTTTCTTGATTTTCCACTTTTATAACACCCGGTTTTTTGACATTCTAAAACAGGAAAACTTTATAGTCATGTGTTCTTCTTATCGAATTGCAGGGCAGTGTTCTAAAGAGGGGAAAATATGTTTTTTTTAGAAGGGGAAACATTACGGGATGTAGGGCTTTCCCGTATGTGCCGGTAAAACCAGGACCTATAGCTTGCCGTTGCCGGGCCGCCAAGAGGGGTTAAAAAATGAACCGACAGGGGGGCAGGGTGCAGTTGTCAGGGTGCAGGATGAAATTTGAAGATTTAAATATGTGTGGAAAGAGACAGCAAGGTTGAGCGGGAGACGAGGGTTAAAGAAGCCGGGAAACTATCAGCCTGCCGGTTTTTCTGCACCCTGCACCCTGACAACTGCACCCTGTGAATGTTTAGTATTTATCATTAAAAACGCTTCTCCAGGAAAAGTCTGAGGGTCTGGGTTTTTGCCGGATGCCTTAACTTTCTCAGCGCCTTTCCTTCTAACTGCCTTATTCTCTCCCGTGTAACTTTAAAATGTTTACCTACCTCTTCAAGCGTTTGTGAAACGCTGTCTGTAAGGCCGAAACGTCTTTTGATAATCTCTGTTTCCTTAGTCGTAAGAGAACTTATAACTTTTCTTACCTGCTCCTTCAGCTCTTGCTGAATAACCGCATCCAGGGGAATAAGTGATGCCTTGTCCTCTATAAAGTCTTCCAGGTGGCTGTCCTCATCACTGCCTACGGGGGTCTCCAGAGAGATTGGCTCCTTGCATATCTTCAGAATTGTCCGCACTCTCTCTAAAGGTAAATTCATTCTTCCTGCAATCTCTTCCGCTCTCGGCTCTCTCCCGAGTTCCTGAACAAGCTGTTTGGAGACCCGGATCAGCCTGTTTATGGTTTCTATCATATGAACGGGAAGCCTTATAGTCCTTCCCTGGTCCGCCAATGCCCGTGTGATTGCCTGCCGTATCCACCAGGTCGCATATGTGCTGAATTTGTAGCCTTTTTTATAGTCGAATTTATCAACAGCCCT
The DNA here is from genome assembly GCA_011040095.1 of Nitrospirota bacterium. Taxonomy (GTDB): domain Bacteria; phylum Nitrospirota; class Thermodesulfovibrionia; order UBA6902; family UBA6902; genus BMS3ABIN06. Next base: position 13,723 of record DRDE01000011.1, on the reverse strand, counting down.
CATCAGCCCGATATTGCCTTCCTGGATAAGATCCGTCAGGCTGAGTCCCCTGCCGATATGTTTTCTTGCTATGCTGATCACAAGTCTCAGGTTTGCTTCCGTAAGCATTTTGCTTGCTTCAGTGATTTCCCTCTCATTCTCCTGAATAAGCTTTAATGCTTTTTCTATTTCAATCCCTTTAAGCCCCAGCTCCGACTCTATAACTGCCGTTTCATTCCTGAGATGCCTGTAATTGCTATAGAGTTTTTTGATTTCATCCGGCCCTCTATTCAATTGATCCGCGCTGTCAAGCAATATGTTTTTGTTTCTTAATTTTGCGGGAGGTATTTTTACATTCTCCTGAATACTGTTTATTTCCCCGGATATATTTTCATATAAAACCGCCGATTTTTTAAATTGAGACACGAAGCCTTCAATTATTTTTTCTTTCAGATGGAGAGCGGATATCTTGTCAACTATTTTATCGTTGTTTTTTATTAACCGGGCTTTTCTTTTTTCAGCATCCTCCCGGCCCGGTCTTTTATCGGCGAGACATTCAAGAAACGAATCCCTTTGCCGGACAAGATATTTTAATGACCTGACGGTTTTTAAAAACTCTTCCAAAACATCTTTTCTTTCTGTTTCCGACAGGTCCGTGAACCGGCTCGCACCGGCTTTCTCAGGTGAGCAGGTATTGTTTATTGAAACTTCCCCCCCCTTTAACAATTGAGGGAGCTGTAATATGCGTTTAATTAAGAAAGGGGCCGTAAAAATAATCTTTGATATATTTTCTTTCCCGGCCTCTATTTTCATGGCAAGATATATTTCACTTTGTTTGGTAAGAAGGGGGATGGATTCTATATCCCGGAGATACATCTTTATCGGGTCGTCTGAAGTGTAATTTTTATCTGTTGAGCGGGCCTTTGCACTCTCCATAATCATGTCCACCCCTTACCCTTTACAGACATTATTGCTTCTCTGCACCTCATAACAATACCTGTCATCACGGCCTCCTGAAAAACAATTTTAACTTATGTATTAGGATCCCTAATAATCAGACCGTTATATTATCCTACTAACAGGAAATTCTTTAATAGAGGGGAAAATATGTTTTTTTTAAAAGGGAAACCCTTACCATGCATAGGGTTTTTCTCTATACTCCGGTAAAAATGGTTATGAGGCAAGACCTGTAAATAATTATTTTGTATCTTCATTCATTAACCATTGAACGGCATGCAGGAATAAATTGCGGGAGTCCTCGAAGTTCATTTTCTTCTTGATATGATCTACATAAGTTTCAATGGTTTTAATGCTGAGATTTAAATGTTCCGCTATTTTTCGTGTTTTCAAGCCCTGGCCGATCAGCCTGAACACCTCCAGTTCACGGTTGCTGAGACGATCAATAGGAGAACTGTAAACACCGGATTTTCTGTTTACGATTCTATGTAAAAGTTTTATGCTCAGCTTGTCACTGATAAATATCTCTCCGTTGATAATCTTTTTTAATGCGGATATCACTTGCTCCGGCGGTTCCTGTTTCATAATATAACCTCTTGCTCCAGCCCCGAGACAACGTTCGGCATATACGGATTCCTCGTGCATGGAAAGAATCAGGATGAATAAATCAGGATAGCGGGAAACGAGATCTTCTACGAGTTTTATTCCGCTGCTGTGCCCGAGAGAAATATCGACAATAACAATGTCCGGATGAGCATCTGCAACAGCCTTTAAGGCCTGGGGGACATCTCCCGCATCTCCGCAAACCGTAAAATCAATTTCCTGGTTAATGAGCTGCGCAAGCCCCTGGCGCACAATGGGATGATCATCGACTATAAAAACTTTATGTTTCAATCTCTTTTCTTTCACTTTGTCCATGTACAGGAAATTATATATCCGCAGATTTCACGGATTTTTTTCTCCCGCTACTTTTCCCATCTGTGTCATCTGCGTAATCTGTGGATTAATTAAGTTTTGTCCCTTTGCCACTATGTGCCTTTGTGCCTAAGCGCTTACCCCGGCTTATCCGGGAGAATACATGTTGCTACTGTTCCTCCCCCGATATCCCGCCGCACATCAAATGATCCATTGATTATGCCGGCCCGGTACTTCATAATTTTCATCCCCATACCACCTGCATACCGGGACATCTCCGGGATGCCTGTTCCATCATCTTTTATTATCATTAAGATTTTACCATGTTCCTCACTAAGAAGAATTTCGACATTGCCGGGTTTGCCGTGTTTAACGGCATTGGTAACCGCCTCCTGCGCAATACGGTATAATTGCACAACTGCTGTTTTATTACGTACAGTAACAGGTTTATCGCATTTAAACCCACATGGTATTCCAAATATTTTTTCAGTATGGTCGGCAAGCTCATCGAGGGCTGCCATAAGACCTTCCTTATCCGTTTCTACAGGCAAAAGGCCTTTTGACATACGACTCACCTCTTTTTTTGCCTTATCTACAAGGATTGAAATCGCTGCCGCATCTTCAGCCCCTTCCATGCAGCTATTTTCTAATTTGCGCACTAACCCGCTTGTTTTAAATGAAATGCCGGTAAGCAACTGGCCCAGTCCGTCATGCAGGTCCTGTCCGATGCGGCGACGTTCCCGTTCCTCTGTCTCTATAAGTGATTTTTCCAGTTTTTTACGCTCAGTGATGTCGGAAGCATAGCGCATATACAGATTATCCGACACGGGAAACCAGCGAACATCCCACATAACACCCGACACTTCCACTTCAAGCTGCTGCGCTTCTCCGGCATCCCATAGCCTTGAAGCAAGGCACCAGGGACATGGATCCTTTTGCTGTCCAAGGGTTGCAAAACACTGCTTGCCCGGAACTGCTCCCGCTTTGAGCGCCATCTCATTTGCCGCAATAATTTCCCGCGTGCCCGGCCTGACAAGAATAGCCACACACGGCATATTATTCAGGAGAATCCTGTTCAGGTGAATTTCCTGTCTCAGCCTTATCTCATTCTCTATACGGTCGATAATTTCCTGTTGAAGCCTGGCATTGGCGGCAGATAATTCCGCGCCTTTTCTTTGTAACAACTCTTCAAGCTGCAATCGGTCTTTCATTATCTCTCTCTCGCAGAGTTTGAGTCTTATAGAATTTCTCTCATTACTGTAATCAGAGTTTGTGTATAAACTCAAACAGTTGTCGTTTTCCTGTCATTCCGGCTTGTCCGGAATCGTTTCTTTACAAAGGATTCCCGAAGCGCTTCGCTTGCGGGAATGACATGCTCGTGAGCATCTGTGTTATGTTCACACATAGACTCAATTATACCAGATTTTTTTATTGACCCTGATTCTAAATTAACCACTGAGATTAATCAACGGCAAAGTTTTTCATGGCAAGGGAGAGTAGCGCCGGGAGATTCACCTTCATGCAATTACAGTATCCGCCTGGCTGTCAACCAGCGAATGGCATGTATGATAAGCTCATGAAGACTCTTGAAGTTCATTTTCTGTTTTATATGCTCAATATAGGTTTCAATGGTTTTGACACTGAGGTTTAATTCTTCCGCAACCTGTTTCGTTTGCAAGCCCTGCCCAATGAGTTGAAAGACTTCAAGCTCGCGGTTGCTGAGTCCGTCAACCGGGGAAGTATCTGTTTTAAATCGTTTGGGAATTAATTTATTAAAGAGAATTGATCTCATACTTTCACTAATGTATATTCCCCCGTCCAGGATTTTTCGTAATGCCGATATCACTTCATCGGGAGACTGCTGTTTCATAATATAGCCTTTTGCCCCCGCCTTAATGCATCGTTCCGCATAAACGGATTCCTCGTGCATGGAGAGAACCAGAACCGGCAAATTCCTGTTGCAAATCGAGAGTTCTTCTATGAGCCGGATGCCGCTGCCTTTCCGGAGAGAAATATCAACTATTACCGCGTCAGGCCGGCATTCGGGAATTGATTGCAATGCATTCGGGATGTCGGGGGCATCCCCGCAAACAGAGAGGTCTGTTTCGTTATTAATAAGTTGTGAAAGCCCCTGACATATTACAGGATGGTCATCTACTATAAAAACCTTGCGCTTTAACATAACGGCCCCGGACTCATTACTTTTTATAGAGATTGAAAATCTCCTTCCTTGTCGGACAATTACATACAAAAGAATATCCAAAGGACATCCTGTAATCACACGCGGCATTATTAACCGGTTTAATGAAAACTATTTTATTACTGAAGCTGTCTTCAACCTCACAGAGACAGTCTCTGTCCCCGTTTAAACAGGAATGGTTTTCTCTGCACTTATCCGTTTCATTCAGGATATCCGCTTTGATCTTGAATTCCATCTTTTAATTGCCCCTTTGAAATATGATTATTTATTTTTCTGTTATCCTTTTTATCTTTGCTTGACAGCAATGGAATGGACACTTGTTATATAAAAAAGGTTAAGCCCCAACCAGGCCATGCCTCTTTAAAGGAAAAACCGGTTGGGGCCCCCGCCGTTATCTCTTATAGTTTCTTAACAGTTAGATGAAACTGCATTTAGTAAGTTGATATTAATTATTACCAGATTTATTTCTAAAATATCACCTGTCAGAAATGACAGGTAGGTTTCGATTGTTGCATTTTCTCTGTTCGGGGGCTTTTGAGATGCCGGTATCAGCAACAGACCTGCATATTGCATCGAATATCATGCATCCTGTATCATGTTGTAATCATGAGTGACAAAGTGGTGATCACGGGAACAGGGATAGTCAGCTCACTCGGACTCAGCTCATCGGAAACATGGGACGCCATGCTCTCCGGCAAATGCGGTATACGGCCTGTAAATGACTTTGATGTGCAAGGCTTTGAATGCAGGACAGCCGCCCAGGTTCAGGGTCTGGATCCTGCAGTGCCCGGTATTCACCCGAGGGACTTGCGGATAATGGATAAGCACTCTTTCATGCTCATGGAAAGCACCCGCAGCGCATATAAGCAGTCGAAACTTGACAACGGCTCCGTTTCCCCGGATGAAACAGGATACTTTGCCGGGATGGGAATGGTCGACTATAATATTGAAGATATTCTTCCTGCGGTTTTGAACTCAACAGACAGGGAAGGCAACCTGGATTATGATAAGTTTTTTTCTGATGCCTGCCGTCAAATTCATCCTCTGTGGCCTCTTTCAATGCTGAACAATATAAGTTTCTGCCGGGTCGCTATTGATCTTGGCATCAAAGGTGAAAATACGGTTTTCTCACCTCATGCCGACTCAGGCGTACATTCCATCATCGAAGCCTGCAATATTGTTATTGAGAAAAAAGCCGAAGCCGCTCTCGCAGGTGGAGTAAGTGAAAAGGTTTCACCATTGAGTATGGCGCGCGCATTGTGGTCCGGCATATTAAATACTTCGGGCAATGAAGCTGAATGCCGGCCGTTCGGCAAAGGCAGAAGCGGAACCGTTTTAGGCGAAGGGTGCGGTATCATATCCATAGAACTGCAGTCTACTGCCGGGAAGAGAAATGTCCCCCCCCTGGCAGCCGTCACAGGATACGGAACTTTCTTTGAAGCAGGCAAAGAATCAAATTGTCCTTCATCAAAAGCTATCTCCCTTTCAATGAAAAAGGCAATTGACCGGGCAAATCTCAGGCCCTCCGACATTGATTTGATTATTGCCCACGCTGACGGCACATACATTGGAGACAGGGAAGAGATCAAAGCAATTCACAGGACTTTCGGAAGATACATTGATAAAATTAATGTGTTTTCTTCAAAAGGGGCCTTGGGGCATCTGCTTGCAGGGGCGCCTGCCGTTGATGTTGTCCTCGGAATTTATATCCTGAAAAATGGTATAATTCCGGCTACTTATAATTCTCTGCCTATAGACGACGACATTGAATTTAATCTTGTGAGCAGGGAACCGCTCAAAACAAATCCGAAACGGATACTGGTAAATTCAAGGAGTCATGAAGGACAGTGCGCTTCCTTGATAATAGAGGCGGTTGATTAAAAGATAACTGTTTACGGTTATCGGTTAACAGTTGAAGGAAATATATAAAAAAATATGGCTATCCGCCTGACTGAAGCAAACCAGCAATTATATTAATTATTGCCGACTCCTTGAAAAACCGTGAACCGTAAACTGATAACTGTGAACGGTTGCATGAAAAAGGCATATAGATGAGATTCCTGTATTACGATAAAATAGATAACATCGAAAAAGGCAAATCCATAGCCGGGGTCAAGACCTTCACCCTTTCAGAAGAATTCTTCAGGAAGCACTTCAAAAAACAGGCGCTTGTTCCCGGAATCGTATATATAGAAGCCATGGCGCAGCTTCTCGGGTGGCTGATTATTTATTCCCATAATTTCAAACTCTCCGCAGTCATGTCACTCGTTGAAGATGTAACTGTAGCCCCTGAACTGAGACCCGGTTTCAGGGCTGAAATACATGGAGAGATTATCTCCACTTCCAGGAGGGATTCACTCGGCAAGGCATGGATTACTGTTGACGGACAAACAGTAGCCTCAATGAACCGCATAATTTACAGCCATGTCCATAAGGTCGATTCAGAAGACCTGACGGACCTGTTTTACTATTACAGCGGGATCAAGGTTAATCCTGGAGCATGAATGATTAGCAGACACAGAGTTGTTGTTACAGGGCTCGGATTGGCAACTTCGCTCGGCCTGGATGTTGAGGAAAACTGGCAAAAGGCGCTTGACGGAGTATCCGGCATCAGGAAACTTGCGCTTCCGGGCGCAGGTAAATCACCGGTACAGGCAGTCGGTGAAGTGACCGGAGAGGACTGGGATAAAATACGGAATGAATTCAAAGATGACGCGGCAAGGGAAGGTGAAAGGAGAACGCTTTTTGCCCTCTGGTCTGCACAATCCGCACTGAAAGATGCGGGTTTTTTTAACAGCTATAATCCCCCCTCACCCCCCTTTACTAAAGGGGGGGATCAAGTACGTCCCACTTTGGAAAAGGGGGATGCAGGGGGATTTTCAGAGAAAGAAAGAGACCGCTATGGCGTTGTTTTAGCAGCAGGGCTTGGAATAAACAGGCTTGAAGACATTCAAAGGTGGACAAATAAAGAGGGTAAATTCGATTACCTGAAATTCGGCAAAGAATATAAGGATGTACACAGGGAATCCCTTATGAAAAATAATTCAAACAGGCCTGCTGCCCTGATTGCAAAGAGGTTCGGCTTAAACGGATATAACTCAACCATAACCACTGCATGCGCTTCCGCCACTCAGGCTATCGGAACAGCTTACAGGGCGATCAGCAGGGGTGATGCGGATATGATGATTGCCGGCGGCGCCGACTCCATGATAAACCCGGTCGGCCTTGTCTTTTTTGTCCTCCTCGGCGCTGCCTCTGTGTCATCCGGAAATCCATCGGAAGTTTGCAGGCCCTTTGACAGAAAACGATCAGGGCTTGTTATGGGAGAAGGAGCCGGGGTGGCAATCCTGGAAGAAGAATCCCATGCAGTCAAAAGGGGGGCAAGGATATATGCTGAAGTTGCAGGATACGGCTCAACAATGGACGCATATAAAGTCACGGCGCCCCATCCACAGGGTATTGGCGCGGAACGCTCAATGATAAACGCATTGAAAGATGCGGATATGGATATTGACCGGATAGATTACATTAATGCCCACGGCACGAGTACTAAACTCAATGACCCGGCGGAAACACTTGCAATTAAAAAAGTTTTTAAAGAAAACGCCTGCAACATTTCCATAAGCTCAAGCAAGTCCGTCATCGGGCATTTACTGGCTGCTTCAGGTGGACCTGAATTTGTATTTACTGTATTAAGTGTGAACAGGGATGAAATCCACCCCACTATTAACCTGAAAAATCCTGACCCGAAGTGCGACCTGGATTATGTCCCGAATGTAAAAAAAACCGGGACCGTGCGCGCGGCTATTTCAAACTCATTCGCTTTCGGCGGACAGAATGCATCTATTGTAGTGAAAAAATATGTTAAATCAGGGATTCAGGATGAGGTCAAACTATGAAAATTGATTTATCGGGCAAAGTCGCCCTTGTTACCGGCGCATCTCGGGGAATCGGACGTGAAACAGGCATTCAGCTCGCAAAAGCCGGCGCAAAGGTGATTATCAATTACAACAAGTCCAAAGAAAAGGCCGGCGAAGTCAAAGATGAAATCACAAAATCCGGCAATGAAGCGGAAATATTTCAGGCGGATGTCTCAAATCCGGAAGAGGTCGGAGAGCTCTTCGCCTTTATAAGGGATAAATATAATAAACTGGATATTCTTGTCAACAACGCAGGGATCATCAAAGACAATCTGCTGCTTGCAATGAAGCTTTCAGACTGGGACAAGGTGTTTGACACCAACTTGAGAGGGGCTTTTCTATGCACAAAGCAAGCTGCGGAAATGATGATGGCCAATCATGCGGGAAAGATAATTAACATATCCTCCATAGGCGCAATACGGGGTGGCCGCGGGCAAACCAACTATGCATCCGCAAAGGGCGGGCTCATTTCTTTCACCAGGGCATGTGCGGTTGAGATGGCAGGCAAAGGCATCCGGATAAATGCAGTGTTGCCGGGGATGATTGCAACGGATATGAGCAGTCGCTCCATAAAACGGGCGGGAGACAGGATACTTGAAAGAATTCCTGCCAACAGATATGGCAACCCCTCTGATATAGCAAACGTTGTAGTATTCCTTGCCTCTGATAACGCAGACTACATTACAGGCCAGGCAATATCCGTTGACGGAGGAATGAGTATCTCGTGATGCGGATCTTTCAGGGCGTTGACATTGTTGAAATATCAAAATTCAAAAAAGTATTTCTCAATAATGATAGCTTTGTCTCCGACATCTTTTCAGAAAAAGAGAGGGAATACTGCCTCTCAAAAAAAGACCCTTATATACACTTTGCAGGCCGTTTTGCAGCAAAAGAGGCAAGCCTTAAAGCGCTTGGCACAGGAATGTCCGGCGCGGGCATTGACCGGACGTTTAAAGGAATAGAGATCGTACCCGGGGCATCCGGGAAGCCCACGCTCTCTTTCAGCGGATGGGCAAAAAAAATAAGCGGGAAAAAGGGGATAAACCAGTTTACTGTTTCTATCTCTCATTCAGAAAACTATGCAGTTGCAACGGTAATACTGACCGGGCGGGATACTGTATAATATTAACTATTCAGGCAGGCACAAAGGCACATAGTGGCAAAGGCACAAAGTGAAAAAAAGAATGAAAAACTTTTCTTGTATTTCTGTAACCCTTTGTGCCTGTGTGCCTTTGCCACTTTGCGCCTGAGCAGTTACAATAAAAGAGGAGAATTAACAACACCATGCGTTACCTGCTGATCGATCATATTACCGGATATAAACCCGGCGAGTTAATCAAGGGCATTAAAAATGTTGCAATGAGCGAAGACTTTCTCGAATTCCATTTTCCCAAAAACCCCATCATGCCCGGGGTCATGCTGCTGGAGGCATTAACGCAACTCACTGGCTGGCTGGAAGCTGCATCATCTGATTTTAAAAACTGGTTCCTGATCAGCAATGTCGGGAAATCCGCTTTTTACGGGTTTGCATTCCCCGGCGACCAGGTTGAACTGGAAGTCGAGCTTGTATCAGGAGGGGGAAAGGATAAAAAGGCATACAGAGGAACCGGGTTTGTAAAGGGGAAAAAGAAGATATCAGCGGAGTTTGAAGGTAAAATCATATTGCTTGAAGATATTGAAGATGTGGAAGAACAGAAAAAGTTCTTTAAGGTTTTGACCAGGGAGTTGAGGTAACACTATGTCTGAACGGGAAGTTGTTATAACAGGCGTCGGGCTTACCACTCCTCTCGGCAAAAACACAGGGGAATGCTGGAGCAATGTCAAGGCAATGAAGACCGGCATAGTCCGTGATCCGAAAGACGACCTGCCGGGCTTCCTTCAATATACGGGCAAAGCAGATGAATATGACCTGCCGCCGGACATCCCTCCGAAACAGATGGGGCAGATGAAATTCCTGAATCGCGGCGCCCTTCTCGGATTCTGCTCCGCCAGTGAGGCTGTTTCCCTGTCCCGTGATGCCATAGCGGATATTCCTCCGGGGCGGAGGGCCCTGTATGTTGCAGCAGGTGATTTCACAAAGCTCGGCTACGATTTCATGTACCCGGCCATAAAGGATGGCGCCGACAAAAACTGGGAGTCAATAAATTACGAAAGGCTTAACAACTCTGCATTAAACAAGGTTAACCCTTTTTTCCTGCTGGAGTCATTAAATAATAATCTGTTCAGCTTTCTTTCGGCTTTTATAGGATTTATGGGACCGAACACCAGCTTAGCAAGTCTTTCACCAAACGGCGGCAATGCATTAGAGCTGGCATACAGGAGCATTAAGCAAAACAAAGCCGATGTTGCATTGGCCGTAGGCTACGGCAACTGGATAACCGAAATCCCCCTGTATGAACTTGAAGGATTAGGAATACTTTCAAAATGCAGACAGGGCGTTCAATCCTATAAACCGTTTGATAAAAACAGGGACGGATTCATTCCCGGCGAGGGCGGGGCCGCAATTTTTCTTGAAACCGCGGATATAGCGGAAAAAAGGGGCGCAAAGGTTCTGGCCGGAATAAAAGGCGTAGAGAACTGTATCGAGTTTTCCTCGAATCATACGTTCAGTGTCCCCTCAAAAGTCAGCAAGCGCAATATGCTTTCAGTAATAGAGGAGACGGCATGCGCAATAGACGACCTCGCTTTTATCATTCCGCACGGCAGCGGGACCCGTAAAGGCGACAGATCGGAGTTGCGGTCGCTCATGGATATTCTCGGTGATAAAAGAGCAGATGTGCCATTGTGCGGACTGAAGCCTTATACCGGGCACATGGGAGCAGCGAGTGACATTGCAGAGATTATCCTGGGAATTAATTCCACGGCAGAAGGGACTGTCCCCGCCACATTAAATTTCCGGGCAACTGAAAAAGAATTTTCCGGCTTGAAAATATCCCCATCTCCTATGGGTTGCACAAAAAAACATTTTCTGTCAGTAAGCTATGGAGTGGGCGGGCAATCATCATCAGTGATTGTTGAGGTTTTGTGAAAAAAAAACGCGGTAAAAAGAGTGAACTCGTCAAGCTCCTCGAATATTATGCAGCCTGCTCTGTCATTTCCATTGCCAGGGCGATTCCATTAAGGGCAATAAAAATCATCAGCGACTTTATCGGCGACCTCCTTTACTTCCTGGCGCCGAAACGCCGCAATATCGCCATTGAAAACCTGGGGCATGCCTTTGCAGGGGAAAAGAGCGAGCGGGAAATTAAAGGCATTGCCCGAGAGAGCTGCAGGTCGTTTTTTCTCACCTTCCTGGAAATTGTAAAGCTCCGTTACCTGTTCAGCGGATCAAACATTATGGACAAACTCAAGGCTCATGCCGATGACCTTGATGATCTTTTCAGCAAGGCAAAAAAAATACACGATGAATCAGACGGCTGTATTTTTGTGACACCGCATATAGGCAACTGGGAGATACTGCCCCGTGTCAGCTCATTTATCGGGATTCCCCTTGCAATCGTTGCAAGACCCTTGGATAACGAGCGCCTTGAAAAACTTATTTTTTCCAATCGTGTCACAGGCAGCCAGGTTATCATCCCAAAAAAAAACGCCCTCTTTGTCCTCCAAAGAACTCTCCGGAATGGAACCTCCATAGGCATGCTGCCCGATCAAAGCACCATGAAAGGCATTTTAATAAACTTTTTCGGACGTCCCGCAACAACGACCCCTGTACCCGCAATACTTGCCATTACATACAACAGGCCCATTGTTGTCACAGCCTGCTGCCGGAAGGAGGGAAGCTATCATTATGAAGGCTTTGTCAGCGATCCGATATGGCCGGGGGAATACACAAGTGAAAAGGCGGAGATATTCCGGATCACTGAAGAAATAACAAGAAACATGGAATCAATTATCAGGAAATATCCGGGGCAGTATCTCTGGATGCACAACCGCTGGAAGACGTATAAGGACAAAAAAGAGTTAATGTCATAAACTCAAAGGCAAATCCGTATTCCCTTCCTGCCTGCTTTATTTGGAATTAAACAGCTCACCCCCCCTTTTTTACCAAAGAGGGAAGGTTTCGCTATAATGATCTGAAAATGATATTATTACATATATTACACTGATTCCTGTGGAGATCATACAGGAACAGGCACCAGGAGTGAATCAAATATGAGAAGGAGATTCTGCAAATGAGCATTGAATATTCAGTAAGTCCTGACGGCAGGAAGTTCCCTTTACCCTCAAGAGGAGACTACGGGAAAGAGTTCAACCGGCTGAAAAAAGAGATAGCAAAACAAAAGAAACTGAACCGTGAAATTGTCGTTGTCATGGGGATCGGCTTCGTAGGAGTTGCGATGGCGGCGGTTGTTGCGGATACTGTGGATAAAAAAGGAGAGCCGGCTAAATTCGTCATCGGCATGCAGAGGCCAAGCGCGAGAAGTTACTGGAAAATCCCAGTACTCAACAGGGGAATCTCTCCTGTAATATCTGAAGACAAAGAGCTTGCCACGATGATTAAAAGATGTGTGATAGACAAAAAAACGCTTACTGCGACATTTACATATGATGTTCTGTCGCTTGCCGATGTGGTTGTAGTTGATATCCAGTGCGACTATCAAAAAGAATCACTTGGAAATATCCACAATGGGCATGCCGATATGTCGCCCCTTGAAGAATCTCTTGCTATTATGGCAGAGCACATCTCTCCTGAAGCCCTTGTTCTTATTGAAACCACAGTGGCTCCGGGAACGACCGAGCAGATAGCATATCCCATAATGAAGAAAATCTTTAAAGGCCGCGGCATTAAAACAGACCCTTTGCTTGCACACAGTTTTGAAAGGGTAATGCCGGGGAAGGATTACGTCGCAAGCATCCGGGATTTCTGGCGCGTATGCAGCGGTATAAATAAAAAGGCACGGGACAGGGTGGTTAAATTCCTCAATGATGTGCTGAATACAAAAGACTATCCACTGACGGTTCTTGACAGGCCTGTTGAATCCGAGACAGCAAAGATAGTTGAAAACAGTTACCGCGCCACGATGCTTGCATTTCTCGATGAATGGAGCCTGTTTGCAGAACGCAACGGGGTAGACCTTGTAAAGGTCATTGATTCAATTAAAGTGCGTCCTACGCACAGCAACATAATTTTCCCCGGCCCGGGCATCGGCGGATACTGTCTGCCGAAAGACGGAGGGCTTGGTGTATGGGCATATAAACATATACATGGTTTTGAAGATGACATTTTCAAGATTACCCCCCTGGCTATTAATATAAACGATACCCGATCCCTTCATGTCGGGCAGTTGACCAGGGATGCCCTGAGAAATATGAACAGGCCGATTGCAGCAGCAGAGATACTCCTTCTCGGCGCCTCTTACAGAGAGGATGTAGGCGACACAAGATACAGCGGATCTGAATTGATAGTCAGAAAACTCACGGAAATGGGCGCTGAATTACGTGTACACGATCCGTACCTGAGTCACTGGTGGGAATTTGAAAAACAGGATACATACCCGAAACCCGGGCATAGTCTTGAAAGGTTTTTCCGGAACCAGGGGAAACTCTCCGGCCTGAGACTTGAAAAAAACCTGGAACAGGCGTTTAATGGAACCGATGCCGTTATTTTTGCCGTCCGCCATAAACATTACCTGGATATTGATCCCGACTACCTGGTGAAAATGGCAGGCAACACAGTAGCAGTCATAGACTGTTTCGGAATACTTGATGACAAGAAAATCCGGAGATACTTTGAGCTCGGCTGTGAAGTTAA
>DRDE01000010.1 GCA_011040095.1 Nitrospirota bacterium | reverse complement strand
CGGTAATTGATACCAGAAATGTATTATTTGCGTCACAACCTGACGATACAACCTTAACTCTCATCCAGTGAGAAAATATTTTTTCGTGGAGGCACTCTTTTTTGTCTCCTTGAGCGTTGACATATATAAGGGATCCGAACGGCCCGTCCATCAACTTAAACCAACGATCACCCTCCGCTGAAAATTCTACCGATACCGTTATGTTCGTTGGCGTTCCGGTTACGTCAACGTCCATCAACAAAAGGAAATCCTGGAAGGCTGCACACTCGAATTTATCGCTTGTATACTCTTCATCTGCCGAATCGAAAAGTATTTCCTCAACAAACCGAACCGTCTCAAGGCGTCTCAAGGCGGTTTCATAGGCAGGTTTATACCGCTGGTCTCTATCATCCCAGATCAACCCTGACTCTTTTATGGTCTTGCTGCTATCGTCCACTTGTCTGCCTCCCTCTTGTTTTTACATCAAGATGCCATATACCGAAAGAGTTGTACTTGTGCCTGAGCCTATCTGGTATGCCCGTATTCTGATGAAGTGCCCTTTTGACTCTGTTTTGAAAGAAAAGTTTTGATTTGACTGGTTACCGTCAAATCTGAGTCCGTAAAACGATCCATTTTCTGCGTATTCCTGATACCATGTAGCTCCGTTCATTGATGTTTCTACGGCTACATAAATACCCGTTGTCGGGTCAACGTTTCCCATCTTGACCAGGATCATCGCGGCTGAGTAGGCCCTATAATCTGCCTTCCCTGAATGTACGCTGCCGTTTGGTGCGGAGACGGTGACGCCCGTCATGAACGTCACCTCTTTCATCCGCCTGAAGATATTTACCCAGCCTTCCTCCCACTCGTCTGTATTTTTATTCCAGATTAGTGCTCGGTCGGCGACCTGAATTATTTCAGGTACCGTCATCTTATCCCTTTGGTGACGGAACCGCCCTGTCCAGGATTACCTTTGCCGTTCCGCTGGCTGCGGCCGCAAGATCGCGTGTGTGGACGTCCAGCTTTACTGTTGCATCCTTTTCCGGATCAAGCCATGTCCCGGGGTCCTGGTTATAGTCAAACCCGAAAACGCATGTATTGTGGTATGCCATACCGCCAACGATCAGGGCGATCGGATGGTCGGCTTCGTATGTTACGGGTTTCTGTGTGTATGAAGTCCTGCCCGATTCCATTGTTGGAATTGTGCCTGCTGCAGAACCTGCCTGGTCACCGGCGCCGAAGGCCGCCATGTTTGTGTATCCAAGCCCCATGTTTATGCCCTTACCTGCCGTCATGTACGGGAATCCGCCGGTAAACAAGTTCTTCCCGTACCTGAAGAGGTTCAGTCTCAGGATGTCATCAATCCCGCCCTTATAAATCCGCGTCTGTCCGGATCTCATTGACAGGTCAACATCGTCCATAAGATTGTGCATCCCTGTCTTTTCAAGGTTGTCTGCGTCAACGGCCGGAACAGCCTGTAGTATCAAGCGCCTGATCGTGTACTGAGATGGTAATTCAAGGTATTGTGTTTCGTCCTGAACGGTTGACCACTTTCTCCACTCTTCTGTCCGCATGAAGTAGCCAAATCCGCCCGTGTGTTCTCTTGCCCACATTCCCATAACACTCAAAGTCAGGTCTGAAAACTCTGAGGCTGTCGCGTCGTTTGTCAGCTTCAATTCCACTGTCTTGAAGTCGTTCAGGTCGAGCCCTGCCTCCAGGTCGAAGACTTTCCGGCCAAAGTTAATCAGGAGGTAACAATACTGTGTGTTTGTTGCGTAGTTTCTGAGTGAGTCCGGGGACGTTACCCCATCATCATAAAACGTGAGGGCCTGAATAGCGTCACCTTTCAGTGACTTACAGACCGTGGCGCCGTTCTGGATGACCTCAAGTTTACTTATGAAGTCGATTATCCTCCACTTCCCCCCTGAAGCGCCTAACCCTGACACTTCAGCTCCCGATATCCTGAGCATTAAACTTCCCAGCAATCCGAAATCAGGAAGCTGCAGCTGGTATGTATCGTCGAGGGTTAATCCAACATTTTCTCGGATCATCTCGTTCTGCCAAAACATGATTACTACCTCCTTATATCACAAAGTATACTTAACATAAAACTACTTGCGTTTAGCTTCTGCCAGCGCTGCCGCCATAACCCTGACCCTGTCGATATTGCGCGGATCCCCCTTTGCAAACCTTGGTGGCAACTGCGTCTTTTCGATTATGTCACGATAAGGAGCGAACCCTTTCTCGAATGCAGGGGCTGCAAGTGCTACACCCTGCTGGAACCTTGCTGGTCCAACCTCAACGGCTTTCTTCTTCCATTTGTCTGTCCCTGCCAGCTTAACTCCCTTTGAGAAACTGCCTCTCTGGATTGCCTGCTGCACACCTGCCTTGTAGGCATCAGCTGCCTTCAGCGTTTCGGTTGCCCAGTCTTTTGTCGGGTTCTTTACCCCGGCTTCATAATCTCCTGCCCTCTGTGGTGTGACTCTTGCCCATTTCTCTGCGATGTCTGCTACTGACTTTACCTTTGGCATTCTCAAACCTCCGTACAACAGATTGTAATAACACAATCATAACACACTGTCAAAATTTTGACACACACTGTCAAAAGTTTGACAGTTGACGCAAACGCCTCAGATTTATATAATGGGAGTCATGGGGAAAATAGACAAAAAAAAGAGGCCCCCCACTTCACAGGAAAACCTCTCTTTCGTAGGATGGCCCTACTATGCAACCTAATTATACATACCTTATCACAACCATTCAGTATTTTGCAAGCCTGGGCGACAAGAATTATTCCTTTGCCTCTCAGGAGACCATTCTTGAGCATATGTCCCGCAAATGGGGCGTCCGCCGGTCCCGCCGAACGTTGAACCGCTGGCTCCGGGTCCTCGAGGATGCAAAATGTATCCGCAGGGTCCGCCGTCATAAAGTTATCCCGCATGGCGGCATAATATTTCACAGCACAATCATAGTTCTCAAGCGGGCGGCTTACCAGATACAGGCCAGGCTTGCCGGCCATTTCCGCAAGATCGGCTGGAAGGTGCCAAAATGGTTAAAGAAGCAAAGTCATTCGTTGGACAATTATCATCCGCCTGTCCGTCCTCCTGATAGCTCCTGAGCTGTCTTGATCTTCTGCCCGTCTAAACAACCAATCAACGTCTCAAAGCCCTTCCTGCGTTCTTTCCGGTCGAAATAGACCTTATTCCATGTTCACATAGTGGAGCTTTGTTCCTTTTTAACGGTCAATCACCTGAAAGGTGTCCGCCATGCCTCTCTGTAATATAGTTACCAACATGTTGCTAACAAGTTACTAACAATGTGGTGAGCGTGGGATACAGATATGATTATAATTATCATCATGTTGTGACGTTTGTGGCACATGGGGAATAGGAAAGGTTTTTCTTCCGTTCAGGACAAAAAAAAGCCGCCAGGCTTGTGACTTGGCGGCTCATTTTCGCTTGACTCTTGTTATATATCAAGGTTTCCAAGGATGCTCATGATTCTCCAGATGATTCTCCTTATTTCGTCTGCTGCCCCGGCGTTGTCTGTCCCTGCCTCCACGGTTTGTGATAGTGACTTGAGCTGCTGAAGCTCATCCCTGATAGAATACCTTAGATAAAGCTTGACCTCTGCCGGTATGTCATCACTGCTCTTGATTGCCAGCTCAGTCACCGTGTCCCGTGCTATCCTCTGCTGTTCATGTAAGCTTTTATCGTCCATTGATCAATCCCCCTTTTCTCCTTCGTATAGTCTTTCTACCATTATAACATCCTGCACAACTGCCAATGATGTAAAGCCTGCCTTTTTATGGTCTCCGCCGCATTTCTCTATCAGCCAGTTTGACGATACCTTTGAATCTCTGGTGACTTGTAGCCTTAGTAACAGCTGGTATTTTAACTCCAATGTTTCGCAGTCCATCCTACACCTCTTATCTTTTTGATGGGGGGCCAAAAGGCCCCCGCTTGATTCTTTACCAGCTGCTTATTGCGTAT
Organism: Nitrospirota bacterium; assembly: GCA_011040095.1. Taxonomy (GTDB): domain Bacteria; phylum Nitrospirota; class Thermodesulfovibrionia; order UBA6902; family UBA6902; genus BMS3ABIN06. The sequence continues at coordinate 4,383 of DRDE01000010.1, read as the reverse complement.
GTTGCCATGCGTGCCTTAACCGCCAATGTCAGTAGCTCCAACCTGTCTAGTCTCTGTTCGTATAGGTTCATTTTTTCTACCCTACCTGAGACCTCGTAATCATCCGGAAGCTCTGATTCCCAGGTTGATGAGTATAGTTCGCTGTCTCCCACCTTAAGGTATATGTCCCGATTTCTCCGCCGGCCGCTTGGAAGTGTCTGTTCTTTGCCCGTGACCCATACATAACGCCTACTGACTATGTTCTCCATACCCTTAGTTGCTTGCGCCCACTCCATCAGCATGTTACACAGCCTCATTCTAAGTCTCTCACGCTTACCTTGCATCTCCACCTTTCTGCTCTCAATATCGTTTATCGCGTTTGCCATCCTACACCTTCCTTTCCCGTTTACCGGGTACTTTCGATTAGGCTTCGTCTAAGACGATCCTTACAACTTTACATATGGGCTTCCAGCACTCGTTCCACTCTAACCTGCACGCTACAACCTCCGCTCTGTAATAACTTGGGAAATAACCTATAAAAACCCGCCTGCTTCCACGCTTCATGTCTAACCTAATAACCGATGAATCTTTCATTTTGTATTGCCTCCTTACTGTGGTTTTGCCCCATGCCGGACCACAGTATTGAGGTACAAATAGTTCCATTTCCATAATCTCATTTTAAATGACAGGGTTCGTTTTGGTAATAAAACCGTGACAGCCATGTCCTCGTATGGTTGGCGCTGTTTTATAACTCCGTACAGGCACTTGTCGGTAGCGGCGGGACGCATTCAATTAGTCATTGTAAGCTCTGTACCAACATGCTGTGTCACAAAGCGGACTTAGTGCCTGTCGGCGTGGTATTAGAACCCTGTCATTTAAAATATTCGGTGTTACCGTTCCCCCTCCGTTTTTTCAATCTGGATCGTATTCGACATGTATGTTGTCGATTTCAACGACAACGTCATAGTCGTTGCCTATTTTTTCCCTTAACCGCTTCGCAATGTTTAAAGTGTTAAGACTCCACGATCTGAAGTCGATCGCAAGGTTCTGATAGTGTAAGCTGCCTACTCCGTGGTCTCCCTCATACGTTGATGTAATAACTGGTTCACCTATTCCCTCTTCGTCGAAAAGGTTTTCGATCACAGGAAGTATGATTCTTATTTCTTTTCTCAGTCTTGATATATCTACTCCGAGTTTTAATAGCATTTCCTTCCGTATCCTCCTTTGCTTGTGAAGTCTGTTTGACGGGAGTTGTTATCTTCCAGGCCCCGTCTCCTTTTTTTCCTTAATTCCCTTACCTTACGGTTATACTCGTGCTCATCTACCTGCCTAGCGCCGTTTTTGATGCATGACTCTATCGTTGTTTTTAAGGCTAGGTCAGAGTCCAATGTGAACACACCCCCGTCCAAGACGAAATATATTATGTTCATTTTTCCCCCTTTCTTGACATGTTAAAGTAGCCTCCTTTTGCCAAGTAATTTCTCAGTGCTTTAGCTATGATATGTCCCCTTGTGTCGCCTTCCTTTTTTGCCGCTGTGTGTAGTGCTTTTCTTAAATCTTTTCTGCACCATACTGACTCTGCCGCTCCCTCTATTTCAATCTTCAAGATTAACTCCTTCCGGGCGATAATAATCACCCTCTTTTTGCAAGTACATGGAAACCATGTAGTTTTGCTTGCTTTACACAACCATACCATAAGTGGTATGGTTGCGGCAAGTCTTTTTTTTTACTCTGCTGTAACGGTGATTATTCTATTGCAGGCATATGACTCTCTTCTGTCATGCGCTTTGTGGTAGGCCCATAGATGGGCAGAGTCTGAGAGGTAAAATCCTATCGGTATTAATCCTGCGTACTCGTAACTTTTACTTGCCGAGTTCTCTACTTCTACATATACTATGTTTCCGTTTTCGTCTGTTGTTTTTTCTTCTGTAAACGCCGGTATGTATGATATTCTTACTGTCCCGGAGCTTCCAATCGCTGCTGAAAGCAAGTCATAATTTTCATTTCCTAGCTCTGCTTTTGCTGCCTCCGCCGAAATTTCTTCATATTCATCTCTGCGCATTTTCCCCCGGTTATTTATCTCTCCAACGTTGTCAGTCCTGATTGAAGTCCGTTCCAGAACCTTTTATACCTATTCATGTCAAGCAGTGCCTCTACGATATTCCCGTACACGTACACCTGCGAAATCTCCCATGCTCTAAAGCTGTGTCCACCGTGATGTATTTTATGCCCTGACCATAAATACACCTTTCTTGCCAACATGAAGTGAGTCGGTCTTACCTGCCTATAGAGCCATGTTCCACCTTCCCGTTTGTTGTAAATGAACATTGTTTCTTTTCTGTACTTTATCGCGCGCATTATCTCGTTAAAGTCTTCTTCTGACAGGATCAGCTTTGCCGCTTCTATTGTCTTTCTTTCTTGTTCCTCTTCTTTCCGGCTCATAAGTTAACTCTCCGGCTCTTGCGACATTATCTTCTTTAGTTCGTACGACAATTCATCGACTGCCTGCATACATTCCGGGTCTACCCAAATATGCCTTAACATGTCTATGTCATGGTATGTTCCGCACATGCTGCACATCAGCCTGGTTGTTCCCAGCCCAACTGCTGTTGCGTCTCCCATTGCCGTGGTTACTGCTGCCTGTTCCAGGTAGTTTTTAACCTGCGTATCTTCGATCCACTGTTTTACTACATTTGAGGATGCCCCGTAGTCTGCTGCTGCGTTTGTGTATTCAAGCCTCGTTTGTTTGTCCTTAATTTTTACTAGTTCTTTTGCAACTGCCAGCGTTATTTTTCCTGCTCTGAGTTTGTCTACTACCTCCTCGGGCCACCTGAGGATATCCATTCTGCTCTCAATCCAGCTCGTTGATTTACATAACAGCTTTGCTGTCATTTCAACGCCCCTACCGTCCTCATATACCAGCTTGTATACTAACTTCCCTTCCTCTACCGGATTCAGGTTTTCCCTGATCAGGTTTTCGTGTGCTCTTATTAAGTGAAGGTCCTCCTCGTCTAATTTGCTCTCGATTATTGCATCGATAGTCGACCAGTTCAGTGCCCTTGCGGCTGTCAGCCTCCTATGTCCTGCCTCGACCTCGTACCTGTCCCCTCTTTGTACTACTATAATCGGCTGGATGAGCCCCATCTTATCCATTGATTGTGCCAGCTCTGCTATTCCGTCACTGTCCAGCTTTACCCTGTCCGGGTTTGCCGGCTCGTCAATCTTGTTCAGGGGTATCTTTGTCAGTTCCTTCATTTTTCCATCTCCTTAAAGGTTTGATTGTTAAGGTGCCGTCTCCGTTATCTTCCAGGACTATATATAGTTCGTCCGGAGGAAGATATTCCTTTGTCCATTTTTTCGGGATTGCCATCTTTGAAACCTTATTTATCCTCTGGATTTTCTGAATCCAGTATGCCATGGGTTGCTCACCCCCCCTCTTTTTTTTCTGTAGCAACAGAGTTGCGTATTTCTGAAACCTTGCTTTGTATAACAATGTTATCTAAAGTATACCATATACTAATCGACATTTGTATGCCTTGGCTGATAGCCTAACTGTTTGTTCTGTAACGAAATTCTTTCAACCTTTTGCAAAAACCACGGCGTCTCTTTTTCTTTGCGCTTGAATTTTGCGCACATAGCGACCCGCTCCCTGCCTGCTTTCAAGCCTGTCTTTTTTTTAAAGCAGATAACCGACCACCGACTTTCCTCCCGCCAAAAATGGCCGACTGAATATACCCCCGCCGTGTTTTTCTGGCACCCAACCGTCCCTTACTTTTTTTGTCTTTTGTCTTGCGCAAAAATTCCACGCACACAGCGCCCCCGCCCCCAGCCCTCCCGCCGCCGTTTTCTGAAAACACAGCAAAACACGTAGCGCTGACTTTGACCCCGCCCTGCCGGCCCAAACCCCAGGGCAAAAGGATAAGTCGACGGCGGGTTTTAGAAGGGCGGGTGGGGGAGGCGGGGGTTTCGAAGCGTATGCGAGTAGGAACGGTAACCCAGCACGAGGCATGCCGCAAATGCGGCCTGCCGGCCTTCAACCTAAGCTCAAACAAACAGGGTTCCTTTTGTTTTTTTTCCTTTAGGGCACAGGCCCGCATTCCTTTTTCTCCCCCCCCTCTTTTCAAAACTAAAGATTATCAAAACAGGATTTCAACTCCTGCGCACCTCCCGGTTAAGCTCTCATGACCTCTTGCAGGCAGGGCGGCCTTTAGGCCGCCTTGCCTGTCAATCCATGCCCATCTCATGGGGTCGACTTCTTTCCCCCTCATGGGGTCGATTTCTTTCCCCCTCATGGGGTGGCCATGTCCCGGGGTCAACTTCTTTCCCCCTCATGGGGTCGATTTCTTTCCCCCTCATGGGGTCAACTTCTTTCCCCCTCATGGGGTCAACTTGTTTCCCCCTCAT
>DRDE01000009.1 GCA_011040095.1 Nitrospirota bacterium | reverse complement strand
TGGAGAACTGACCAAGTAAATCCATAACCTTATGATGCCGTCTCTGAATGCCTCATACTGGAGATATCGATTTTTAAAAGCTTTTCAAGTGTAATAATAATGGAGACCATTACCCCTGCCAGTAAAATATAAAATAAAGTCGCTACAGCGGTTGCTTCAATTCCGCGGAAGGTGAGTGATTCGATCTGTTGTGTGGCCCATGTAATCTCCGGGGCGGTTATCGCCATACACAGAGATGTGTTTTTAAAATTATGCACCATCCTCGTGCCAAGGGGTGGAAGCGCTGCCCTGAACATTTGAGGTAGAAGAACATGAAGATATTGCTGCACCCGGCTTAATCCCGTAGAAATGGCGGCTTCTCTCTGCCCGTGCGGTATCGCAAGCCTGCCGCTGCGCAGGATATCGGAAACATACGAGGCATTGTCCACGGTCAGGCCGACTATCCCGGCAACAACGGGGTAATATATGTAGGCATTGAGTTTGTCTCCCAAACTGGAAGGAAGCAGGTCAGGGAAAACAAAATAAAAAAAGAGCAACCAGAATAACCCGGGGATATTGCGGAATATCTCGACATAAAGAGTCCCGAATGCTCGAAGGACCTTTATCCTGGAGACCCGCATTATAGCTACTACAGTGCCGAGAACAAGAGAGCTGATGGTGGTTGACACTAATAATATCAGCGTAATCTTTACCCCTGTGATCATCATGCCGAGGTAAGGTTCCGTGAAAGGGATGCTCCAGTCGAATTCGTAATAAAACTCGAAAATTTTTACTCCTCCTCTTCTGTTTCACCGAAGACCGGAATGTGAAAAACACTGCTCATGAAATTTCTTGTTCTCGGATGTTGTGGATTTACAAAAATATCCGGCGGGTTTCCTATCTCGATTATTTCACCTTCATCCATAAAGACAACCCTGTCCGCAACTTTCTGCGCAAAGCCTATCTCGTGGGTGACGACAACCATTGTCATACCGTCTTTTGCGAGTGAAACCATAACGTCAAGGACTTCGTTAATGAGTTCAGGGTCAAGGGCTGATGTCGGTTCATCAAACAGCATTATCTTAGGTTCCATTGCAAGGCTCCTGGCTATGGCGACACGCTGCTGTTCACCGCCTGATAATTGCACGGGAAAGGCATCACGTTTGTGGGCAAGCCCCACCCTTTCAAGGAGTTTTAATGCCTTCTCCGTTGCCTGTTGTTTACCGAGACCTCTTACCTTGCGCGGGGCAAGGGTTATGTTTTTTAATGCCGTTTTATGAGGATAGAGATTGAAATGCTGAAAGACCATGCCTATTTCCGCCCTGAGAGCAGTCAGGTCTGTCTTGGGGTCCGAGAGATACATGCCGTCAACGATTATCTCTCCGTCATCTATCGCTTCAAGCTTATTGATAGTTCTCAGGAGAGTGCTTTTACCGGCCCCGCTTGGACCGCATATGACAATGACTTCGCCTTTGCTTATTTCGAGGTTGATATCCCTTAGCACATGATGGTTATGAAACCATTTGTTGGTGGCAATAAACTTAATCAATTATGCGAACCTGATCCCGGCTTGTTTATAGAAGAACGTGAATTAAAGTATAAATATTATTATTTCAAAAGTTTATGGACTTTGTCAATTGCGGGAGTAAAACAGAGCGGACTGTCCTTGACACCCGGAGAGCAAAAAAACTATCATATTTTGTCGGGTTACGATTTTTTTCAGGCGTTAATATTTAATACATGCGGTCCCATCGTCTAGTGGCCCAGGACGCGGCCCTCTCAAGGCTGAAACACGGGTTCGACTCCCGTTGGGACCACCAGTTTAATTATTCATTAATTGCAAGGAGATAGAATGCCCAAAACATATAACATAGCGGTAATACCGGGAGACGGCACCGGGCCGGAGGTTGTAGCAGAAGGAATAAAAGTTCTTCAGGCTGTTGCCGGCAAGGCAGGGTTCGGGCTTGATTTAACGTATTTTGATTTCGGGGGAGACAGGTATTTAAAAACCGGCGAGATTCTTCCGGACAGTGCAATTGAGGAACTCAAAAGATTCGATTCCATCTATCTCGGCGCAATCGGACACCCTGATGTAAAACCCGGCATACTCGAGAAAGGGATTCTCCTGAGGCTCCGTTTTGAGCTTGACCAGTATATTAATTTACGGCCTGTCAAGCTCTATCCCGGTATAGAATGCCCACTGAAAGACAAAGGCCCCGATCATATCGATTTTGTAGTTGTCCGGGAAAATACCGAAGGCATCTATACCGGAGCCGGTGGTTTTTTCAAAAAAGGGACACCTGATGAAGTAGCTGTCCAGGAATCCATTAATACGAGAAAGGGAGTTGAGCGTTGTGTCCGCTATGCATTTGAATACTGTAAAAAACGGCAAAAAAACAATAAACTCACCCTCTGCGGAAAAACAAATGTCCTTACATACGCCTTTGATCTCTGGGAGAGGACGTTTTATGAAGTGGCTGAAGAGTATCCTGACATAAAAAGCGACTATGCGCATGTAGATGCAATAACCATGTGGTTTGTAAAGAACCCTGAGTGGTTTGATGTTATTGTAACGGATAATATGTTCGGTGATATCATTACCGACCTCGGCGCAATGATCCAGGGTGGAATGGGTATTGCAGCCGGGGGGAACATAAATCCCGAAGGGGTCTCGATGTTTGAACCCATAGGAGGTTCAGCGCCCAAATATAAGGGTAAAAACATGATTAATCCCCTTGCTGCCATCTGTGCGGCAGGGATTATGCTTGAGCACCTCGGGGAAGAGAAATCAGGCAGGGAGATTGAACAGGCGGTTATGAAGGTTACGGAAAATCATTTAAAAAGTCTTGCAGCCGGAAAAATGGGCCTCACTACGACCGGGGTAGGGGACTTGGTTGCAAAATACGTTACAGAATTATAGGAGATGAGATGTTGAAGAAGAAGGATAAATACATAGTTGCCGTTGTCGGGGCAACAGGCGCTGTGGGCAATGAAATGGTTGCGGTTCTGGAAGAGAGGGATTTCCCGGTGGAAAAACTCAGGCTGTTTGCATCAGAGAGATCAGAAGGCAAGACCATCGACTTCCATGGTAATCCGCTTACTGTGGAGATTCTTACGGATAAGGTATTTGACGGAATAGATATCGCCCTGTTCTCAGCAGGCGGTGACAGGAGTAAAGAGTTTGCCCCTGTGGCAGCCAAGGCCGGCTGCGTTGTTATTGATAACTCAAGTGCATGGAGAATGGATCCGGAAGTGCCGCTGGTGGTCCCTGAAGTCAACCCGCAGGATATAGCGTGGCATAAAGGTATAATTGCAAATCCGAACTGTTCCACAATCCAGATGGTTGTTGCCCTGAAACCCATACACGATGCCGCCAAAATCAGGCGAGTTGTTGTCACCACATTCCAGTCTGTTTCCGGGACCGGCAAAAAGGCCATGGATGAACTGCTCAACCAGACCTCCGACATATTGAATTTCAAAGAAATAAAGCCTGTTGTTTATCCGCACCGGATCGCATTTAACTGTCTTCCGCATATTGATAAATTCATGGATGACGGTTATACAAAAGAAGAGATCAAAATGGTAAATGAGACGAAAAAGATACTGGGTGATGATTCAGTGAAAGTTACGGCAACCACCGTAAGGGTGCCGGTATTCAGGGGGCATGCTGAATCCATCAATATAGAAACAGAGAAAAAACTTTCAGCAAATGATGCAAGGGCTGTATTTTCAACTGCACCAGGCATTATTGTTTTGGACGCGCCTGAGAAAAATATCTATCCTCTTCCTGCCGACACTGCAAATAAAGACGAAGTCTACGTTGGCAGAGTCAGGGAAGACGATACAATTGAAAACGGATTGAATATCTGGATAGCTGCAGATAATTTAAGAAAAGGCGCTGCCCTGAATGCTGTGCAGATAGCTGAGGAACTGATTAAAAGGGCCTAAAAGATCACAGATTCCTCGGTAAAAAGTTGATTAACTCCTAAAAAAGCATGTAAGAACAGAAAAATGGTCGTATAACCGGGATTATTGAATAAATTAATGATCCTAATAACTGATAAACTCGCAATAAATCCTGAAAAGCAGTTTTTTGTCATTCCCGTGAAAACGGGAATCCAGTCTTTTCAATTAGTTACATGTTTCCTGGATACCCGCTTTCGCGGGTATGACGACTTTTTACGAATGTATCAAAAATAGTTATGATCAAAATACTCGAGAGTACGTAGAGTCTGTTTATAAACTAACGATTTTTACGGCATAAGAACTGCGTCTCGTGTCTTTACCCGGTTTTTATTGGTTTGTCGAGACAAAAAATTATTTTCACAGCTTTTTGCGTCGATATTATCGGATTTTTGACGCACATCTCCATTCATGCCTCTTTTTTCTCTGTTGTTGCCGCAGCTACTGAGACTGCTGTTGCAGCTTCGGCAGCAGTAATCTTGTAATCACTCGTATGTTGTAGGCAATAACACTCCACAACACCTTTGCATCAAAATGTTCCCGGCCCTTCCACTCACAGCGATGCATTGCAAATCCACGCTTGAT
>DRDE01000008.1 GCA_011040095.1 Nitrospirota bacterium | reverse complement strand
GTGAATCCGATAGAGATGAGCAAGGAAGTTATTTCAGCCATAAGCCATTCCTATGAACTCGCGACTTATTCCACACCGGAATTAAGGGGTATCTTTAACGATTGGTTAAGCGAAATCGAAAAAGAAGTAATCGAGTTTTTAAAAGACAAAGACAGGGTCGACTATGACGAGATTGCCAGGCAGTTCAGGCTGAAGCATGAGAGTATTATTTTTATCCTGGGCAAATTGGCCGGGGAAGGCAAGATAAACATGCAGGCATCGGGGAATTAAAAATGGTGTAATAAAATGAAAATCGCAGATGAAGCAAGTTTTAGGTAGTATTATAATCACAAGAAAGGGAAAGGGGGGAACTGATGGAACATAATAAGAAGCCGAAAAATTGACCGACATCAAAAGGCGCCGGGGTGCGCCAATTGGATCAACATGCATCAAGCGCTCGGAAACCGGGAGGATTTTCTTCCGGGGACTTAAAAGAAATCAGAAATGTGATCAGGAAGAAATACGCGGAAGTTTCCGTTTCGGCTGACGGGAAATTTCAGTATCCCATTGGCAGGGACGGGGCCATTGCCCTCGGATATGATCCCGCCATTATGCAAAAGGCCGGCCCAAGGCTTCTTGAATCTTTCTGTGGCGTGGGCAATCCGTTTTCTTTAGGCGAAATCCGGCCTGGAGATGTTGTGTTGGATTTTGGCTGCGGTGGAGGTTTTGACCTGTTTGTTGCGGGCAGCCTGGTTGGTGAGAGCGGAAGGGCCTGTGGAATCGACTTAACGGAAGAGATGGCAAAGCGGGCAAAAGACAATCTTGCCGGAGCAGACATCACAAACATTGAAATCAGGAAAGTAGATTCAGAAAACGTGCCTTATGCCGACCACACATTTGATGTCGTTATATCAAACGGTGTCATTAACCTCTCTCCTGACAAGAGCGCGTGTTTCAGTGAGATATATCGCGCGCTAAAGCCCGGTGGAAGAATTCAGTTTGCAGATGTTGTATTGGAAAGCAAGCTGCCCGCGGATTTGTCGGGCAGCCTCGAAGCGTGGTCTCAATGAATCGGGGGCGCGATCCCTGTAGGGGATCAAATCAGCCTGCTGGAAGAAGCGGGCTTCAGGGAAGTCAAGTCCGCGGGAACGACCGGTTTCCATACATCGAAGTATACGGTGGGGGCGTTGTTCACGGCAAGAAAACCCGTTGCAACAAAATCAGGCTGGATTTCAAAAATATTCAGTCTTTTTCCCGGCAATTCCCGGTAAAAGCAAAGATCGAGTATAGATAGAGCCTGTTTATAAATCGCTTTTTTTGTAACAGTTCAGCGGTCCTTTGGGCGGGAATCCAGTCTTTTCAGTGAGTTCTGGATACCCACTACAAACTTCGGGTATGACAAAAATAAAAAACAGCTATTTATACACAGACTCTATTTATTCTGCTTTTTGCGATTGCTGCATACGCCGCTGATATGACTACTGAGCAGCTTATACAGGACGCGAAGTCACAGGTGAAAAGTTCATCCCGAAAGACTGATTAGATATTAGGAAAACACAAAAGGTTAGAAATGTACGGAAATGCCCTTATCATCATTGCGAAATATCCTGAAAAAGAGAGTGTCAAGACGCGTCTTAAGGGTCTGATGCCGGATGATAAAAGGCTTGAGCTTTATGTGACCCTCCTGAATCAGACTATGCAAAAACTCGGGGCAATTCCGGGTGTTGACACGTTCATAGCCTTTGCGCCTGAAACTGCCGGAGAATATTTTTCACGATTTAATGTCAGGCTGATCCCCCTGCAGGAAGGAGACCTCGGAGCAGGCATGTTTCATGCATTCAGGGAGGTCTTTAACGCAGGCTATAAAAAAGCAGCGCTTGTGGGCGTCGACATACCGGATATTTCGTCCTTGATAATTCTGGATGCATTTGATGCATTGTCCGGCAGCGACCTCGTTTACGGCCCTGCAAAAGACGGGGGCTACTACCTTGTGGGCATGGGAAAGTTAATCGGGGAAGTTTTCAGGGATGTCCCGTGGTCATCCGAAAAGACCCTTGAGAAGAGCCTGCATCAGGCAGGACGCTATGGGTACAGCGTTTCCCTGACAGAGACACTGAACGATATTGACACTATTGATGACGCAAAAAAGGCAGGGCTGTTAAAATGAATTGTAAAGAAGCTCTTTAAGATTGAAAATTACTTGAATACTGAATATAACAGCCTTTGCCGGTATGCTTTATGAAAATCCTCGTTTTCTTGATTTCCGTTCAAGTTAAACCCCGACCAGGTCTTCAAGCGCCTTCAGTTGTTTCGTCTCACCCATGGCAACAAGGGTGTCCCCCTGTTTTATAATGCTCGTTGAGGTCGGGTTAAATTTCATCTCACCCGACTCCCTTTTTATTGCAACAATTATTATGCCCATTTCCTTTCGTATGCCGCATTCATCAAGACTCCGGTCTATTATATGTGACGTCCCTTTTACCTTAATTTCTTCCATCTGCAGTTCAAGGTTCCCGCTCCTTGTGGCAAACTCGATAAAATCAACAACAGCCGGCTTCAACAGTCTGTGGGCAATCCTTAAACCTCCGATGCTGTAAGGTGAGACAACATTGTCGGCCCCTGCCCTGAGAAGCTTTTGTTCAGCCCCTTCTTCACTCGCCCTTGCCACTATTTTGAGTCCGGACTTTAATCCCCTTGCAGACAAAACCACATACAGATTATCCGCATCCGAAGAAAGAACCGAGATAAGGCCGCGGGCCCTGTCAATCCCGGCCTGCTTAAGCACCGCATCCTGTGTTGCATCTCCATGAAGCGCAAGAAGGTTCGCATCCATAGACGCAACCACATCAGGATTCCCCTCAACAACTATAAACGGGGCCTTATTCTGAAGCATTTCCCTGCAGATAATGTTGCCCATTCTCCCGTAGCCGCATATTATATAGTGGTTTTTAAGGTTCGCTATCTTTTTGGTCAATTTCTTCCTCCCTAAAATATCTCTTATTTCCCCTTCAAGGAGCACCCTGGCCCCAACCCCCAATGCATAAAGCATTGAGCCGACTCCCGAGAGTATCAGAACAATTGAAAAAACCCTTCCTGATTTTGACAACACATGAACCTCCTCATATCCCACTGTTGTAAGTGTGATAATGGTCATGTAAAGTGAATCAAAAAGGCTCCAGTTTTCTATAACCGTGTAACCGATTGTGCCAAAAGAAATAACCCCGAGTATTGAAATAACCGGATAGATCAATTTTCTTTTTATATTCACGGATAAATTATAAAGAATTTCGCAATGATTTAGCCACGAACCAACACAAATGTTGCGCCCGGTATTCCCTTTACATCCGTGGGGTCGAATCTTTATTCTTGACAAAAGTAAAAAAAGGCATAGAAAAAAAGAAGATATAAACTATAATTTGTCATACACATCCGGGACATGATGTTGGTTGCAGATTGCGGCCCTACTACTTCTCACACGCTCAGATTTAAATAATTTTTTATCTATTTCTGGCTGAAGTTCTTACAACTTTTACGTAGTATAGATATCGTTAGCTCTAAAGATGAATGAAGACGGCAGAAAGATTAATGTCGGTTCTAAAATGATCCTGGCTTTGCGAATGAAAACTCCTCGCCGCAAGCGGACTGGGTATCATCAGGTAAGAGATTATTTAAAAAATCCCCCTAACCCCCTTTTCCAAAGGGGGAGTTATAAGGAACCGCCGCAGAGACAGCAGGGTATAAAGAATTAAAACGTTCAAACAATCAAACAATCGAGCATTAGTTCTCTTGTGTTCTCTGAGTAAATCCATCTTTCAATATCTGCGAATTTATTGAGGGCAAGTCCGGCAGCAACATTTGAAATTTCAATTCTTTTCATAGCTCAATATCCTCCTTAAGAAATACTTGCGGTTTTAATTTATAAGTATTATACTTGTAGGATTAATAATAAATGAATACTATTTCTTTAAATGCAAGAGAATGTATTTCTGCTATCAATATGATAAATGATCCGCACTTAAAAGCTAAAAAAACTTCATTTAAAAGTCACTAAATACCGGGATATGTTCATATCCCGGCCTTTTGCCACCTTTCCTTTCTCGGTTGTTTGATCTATTCCTAATTATTTCAATAACTTATCCCCCGAATTAAAATAGCCACACCCTAATCAAAATCCAAAAGATCACCGCTATCTCGCATTCACTTCAGTGCCTTGATATGTGTTTCTTTTTCCTATGCAAAGGTTGATCCGATTCAGTGCCTACATTAGACTGCAATATTTCAGTTACCCAGGAATTCAAGCTTTTATTGGACATGCGGGCCTGGAGGTAAATTTTTCGATGCAGTTCAGGATCTACCCTTAGCGTGAAATTCCCAGATAATGGTTTTTCAGGACTTTCATGTCTCTCAGCACAAAACTCTAAATAATCATTTATTGAATCTTTGAATGCCTTTTGCAATTCAGAGACACTTCGTCCCTGAAATGTAATGACATCCTTAAGATTAATTACCTCACCGTGAAATATCCCTGCTTCATCATCAAACTCAACTTTACCTATATATCCTTTATATTCAAGCATTATATCACCTCCGATTCTTTTAAAAATCTTCGAACAGATTTGACAGCGCCTTTGTCTGTTTCTTTCTTCGGATGTGGCCTGTGGAATACAGCACGAACACCTTTCAAGGCAACTCGTACACGAGACCCTCTACCTTCAGAAACTTCTGCTCCCAATGCTTTAAACAATGATTCAATTTCCTTCCATTCAATATCAGAACGGACTGGCATATCAAAGATGGCATCGAGAGTTTTTCTATGTCTTTTATTCATATATTATGATACTACTATATGATACCAATTGCAATCTATGTCAATTGCTGAATTAATATCATTTTCTTACACATATCGTGAAACTAAGGGTTGCGTGCCTGTAAAAATTTATCATGCAAAAAGAGGTTTGCAAACATAAAACTTTAAAACCCAAAAAGTCACCTGAGGCACGCATACCCTTCACTGCTTCGTTATCTTTTTATTCTTTTCTTTTTTAAATCTGAGCGTGTGAGAAGTAGTAGAGCCGCAATCTGAAACCAACTTCATGTCCCGGATGTGTATGACCAATATTGTAGTTTATTTCTTCTTTTTTCTCTATGCCTTTTTTTACTTTTGTCACGATTAAAGACCTGACCCCACGGACTTGCCGGGGTGGTGTGGAGAGCGGGGGGAGAAAAACCCCCGCTTATCCGATTCTGTCTTATTCCATTCTGTTGTGCCAGTAATTTGGTTTTTTATTCAACTGCATTACTGCAATTATTATTATCTCATCTTTTTTCTCTTGATAAATTACCCCGTAAGGAAAGCGGTTTGTTATACATCGTCTCGTGTTTTTTGATAATGGTGACCATGCCTGAGGGAATTGTAGAATAATTTGGATGGCTTTATAAACTTCTTTGGCAAATTCAATGCTTAATCCATCTTGGCACTCATTATAGTAATCAATTGCGTCATTCAATTCTTTTTCTGCCAGCGGATGAAAAGAATAAGTCATGGATTGATTTTTTTACGAATCCTTTTAAAAACCTCTTCGCCCGGAATTGTCTTAACTTTTCCTGTCCTTATATCTTCAACTCTCTTCTCTGCTTCTTTAGCCCATAACTCATCAATCTCTTTATCTGGTGGATTCAGACTTTCAAGTAATTTATTCACCAATAATGTCCTGACCTCCACAGGCAAAGATATCGCTTCAGAAATAAGTTCATCCGTTTTTATCATAGCCACTCCTTATATTTATCGGGGTTATTTATAATATGCTATTTATTTGCGATTTATGCAAGTTATCATGTGATTTCTTTGAGACAGAACGTCTTGCTCTGTGAATCGAACCATGAAGCACATCAAAGTGCAAAAAACTGTTTTGCAAACAAATAAGTCAAACACAGTCTGAAAAGGTACCGCTGGTTCGATTTCACAGCGTTTTGTTATGCGTTTTTAATAAATGCGCTTCCATTTCTTGAAAGCGCGAAAACTAAAGTTTTTTCAATTTACTACATTCTGTTATAGATAAATTCCGGCATGGTTTTCATCAGCCATCCGATAAGTTTCCATCTTTTTGTCACATAAACATGCTTCTTCTTTTTCTTTATTGCTTTGTATATCTGTTGCGCTGCTTTTTGTGGAGATGCTACCCAAAATAGACCGTCACCCTTTGCCATAGCAGTATCAACAAAGCCGGGTTGAACATCTGTTACGACAATGGGCAATCCTGCTTTTGATATTTTTTTTCGTAACCCTGCCAGATAGTTTGAAATAAAAGCTTTCGATGCATTATAGGCGGGAGCAGTATCATCCCCTCTTATTGCTGCAATTGACGATATCCCAACCAAATGACCTGAACCCTTCAATAAAAAATGATGCATAGCAACATTCGCCATGATTGCAAATCCTGCAACATTAACATCAATCGTTTCTTTTTCTTTAGCCCAATCTAAATCATGATTAATAAATCCGACACCTGAACTTAGTATAATAAGATCAACATCACCCATTTCTGCAATCAGTTCATTTAGATGATTTATTGCTTCATCAGGCTTTGCTACATCGATATACTTAGTGAAAGAATCGCCGGGGAGTTCTTCTTTAAGTTCATCAAGTAATTGAGTACGTCTTCCTGCAAGCCCGACAATATAATTATTTTGGGACACAACTTTGGCTAATTCTTTTCCTATTCCTGATGTTGCGCCAATAATGATTGCTTTCTTCGCCATATTATTTCTGTTTCATTTCTTGATAAACTCGTAATAAATCCTGAAAAGCAGTTTTTTGTCATTCCCGTGAAAACGGGAATCCAGTTTTTCTTAATGTAAGAAGCAGGACCCCTTGGACTGTGGACTTTCATGGTTTTGCTATAGACTTAAAAGTTCTTTTAGTCCGTTATTCATGGCCTTGAGGTCATCAGGAGAAAGACTGCCGAGTTTTTGATGGCGGACTGATTGCTGAAAGGGAAAGGTACAAGGATGATTTCTCCCCGCTTATATGCTGTCATAAACAGCGTCCTCTTCATTGTCCCAGATATTTTCAAAAGATTTTTCAGACAATGCCTGTGATGTCTTTTGGAGTATTTCCCTCTCCTGTTTGATCTCTAAAAATTTCACAAAGTCGTAGACTTCAACCAGTTTGCTATCCGGGAGTTTATCAATTTCCTTTTTAATCATATCCTTAACTGACATTAAAAACCTCCTCTCGTCCCTTTATATATCCAATATTATAACAAGTTTATAATATTTACCCATCAATTTCCCTTCATGCAAAATCATCGCTGAAGATATTAAGAAGTCTATGTACAAGCATGTGTCTTTGCCCGCCAGTCATTTCGCCCGTTTTTCAGGAATCGGTAATCCGGAAATTATCGAAGTTGGACTTCGATAGAGGCTGAATTATTGGTATCTATATGTACAATGTTGTCATTCTGATCGAAGAGAAGAATCTATCTGTTTGCACTTCTGCTCGGTTGCACGGTGGCTCTGTTTAGTGGTTGTATGGGGGGTAAGACGGATGAGAGGTTTGTGGTTAAGGGAGGGACAAAGAAGTTTCCGGTTTTAAAGATTATCGTTTCGTAGTTACCCTTTCCTATTCTGTCATTCCCGTTGTCAGTTGGGCGGGAATCCAGTTTTTTTGATATGTTGCTGGATTCCCGCTTTCGCGGGTATGACAAATATTGATGACGTATTAGATTTTTCCAACAGCCTGACAAGACCCAATTTCTTATTAATGCATATTTCTTTTTTTAGCTGTCAAATTATCAAACGGTATACCTAAAATAAAATTTACACCAATGATTGATACAAGTGCTTGCATTAAAACAGGAAGATCTTTTTGGTAACTGTCAGGTAATTTTTTAACAATGTCATCAATAGCAGACCTCTCTTCAAAAAGTCCTCCATGTACTATCTCGTTTCTATACTTTTTGAGTATCTCTTTGATGAGATGTGGGTTTACTATAAAGTTGTTATCAATATTAATAACATCAAGTGCTTTTTCGATATACATATCAAAGTCATCGGTTTCCGGTTTAAGTTGATCACTTAGTATGCTATTGCAACTCTTACACATTTTTTTTGAAAACATTTTTCTCAGTTGCTTGTAGATACTATTTTTCCGTAAGTTTTTTATCTTAATGCCTTTATAGTTAGCTAATGCTTCAACTAGTGCCGTGTCCCAAAAGATTCAACAGCTAAAATGGCAAAATAGAAGTCACCATAAAGCTTTACAATAAACCCACTAAATGATATAATTACAGGAAATAGCCTTGCTATTACAGCATTCAAAAAGACAAACATAGCTCAAAGGGGGTTTGTTATGAGGAGGTTTAAGTGATTATATCTTGCCGGGACATACAGTTTGACAATAAGCTTTCACGAGAAAGAATGAATAGAGCAACACAAATTTTCGGGGCTGCAGTAATCAGAC
>DRDE01000007.1 GCA_011040095.1 Nitrospirota bacterium | reverse complement strand
GAAACCTGATCCCCAAAAAGCCATGCAGCATTTTGAAAAACTTTGTCGACTTGTGTCGCAGAGGAAATCGCCTTTTGAAGGAATGACTGAAGAAGAGGTAATTGAAAAGCTGCGTAAAACCCGGGAAAAACTCTGGCAAAAGAAACTTGCTGCTCGTTCTTGATACAAACATATACGTATTCTCTTTTACTCCTCCTGTTAAACCTTCATGCAGGGCTGTCATTAATTTATTTGGCAACTCTCCGGCTAAATACCAACTGCGGATACCACGAACAGTAGTTGAAGAAGTGAGGCGCAATTTGGTCCGCAATGAATTCAGGGACTTCTTTGAGTTTGTTTCAAATTTGACAGAGATTGACGAGGATTTTTTGTCCCTTTTGAACTGGG
Source organism: Nitrospirota bacterium (assembly GCA_011040095.1). Lineage (GTDB taxonomy): Bacteria > Nitrospirota > Thermodesulfovibrionia > UBA6902 > UBA6902 > BMS3ABIN06. Next base: position 11,383 of record DRDE01000007.1, on the reverse strand, counting down.
AGTCAAATACGAAATCAGAGGATTCAAAATGGCTGACGCCTTCATAGCAGCCTATACCGAATGGGTCGGCGCAGATGCGCTTATCACAGAGAATAGACACTTCTTCAAACATAACCCCGATTTACCCTTCAAAGTTTTAACCGCTGATAAATGTCTGAAACGCATTTGATGGATACTTTAATCAGGCTATTCATGGTAATTTGATGTTTGTCGAAGTGGTCATTTGTATATCATTAATAAGTATACGTTTTGTATAACCCCTGTCGCAACGATAGCGAACGCAGACAAGTTGATCTCTGTAATAATTTTAACCTTGTCTGCATAAAAACCGTCCCCCTGTAGTAAATGACAGTTGTTAAATCAAGAAGAGAAAAACAAAATACTTGTCATGTTATATATTATGGCAACCAGGTTTGTCAATCAAAATCAGCGCTTCCATTGAAAGAGGAAATGACGGAGGAGGTTGTGATTGAGGAGCGGTCAAAGATGGCCCGAAGATGAGATGCTGGTGGTTTCCGGGCATTTCGCCGGAGCTTTAATTCGATTTCTTGACTTCCCCTGGGTTAACCATATAGAATTTTTAAAAAATGAAAGGGACTTTTTAATGGAATATTGCGCTTATCTCGATATAGAGACAACGGGCTTAAGTCTGTTTACAGGCAAATTAACGGTAATCGGTTTATACATAGAAGAGGGTAATGATAATGGAATCATGCAGTTGGTCGGAGACGAAATATCTTCCTCCAAATTAATTCAGATGATGAAAAATATAACAATGCTCTACACTTATAACGGCGCGAGGTTTGACCTGCCCTTTATCAAGGCAAAGCTCAATGTAGACCTTACACAATATTGCCGGCATAAAGACTTAATGTATGCGTGCTGGCAGAGAAATCTATATGGAGGTTTGAAGGGTGTTGAAAGGCAACTGGGTATAGCAAGAAAATTACCTGATGTTGACGGCAGGGTTGCTATACAGTTGTGGCATAATTACAAACGTTACGGACACAGAGACTCTCTTGCAAGGCTATTAAAATACAATGAAGAGGATGTCCTGAATTTAAGAGAAATCAGGGAACGACTGAATATTTAAAAGCAATATACTTGGCTTGCGGGTTGCATGGAATTATCAGGGTTCTTTTTTGCAACAAAAGACATTAAAATTATAAAATCCCCCTCGCCGCTCTTTTTTCCAAAAACGGTTAATAAAAAAATGCAGGCCGCTTCGTGGTATAATCTCCAATGCGCTTTATTGCCGACCTTCATATCCATTCAAAATATTCAAGAGCTACAAGCAGGCAAATGTCGCCTGAAAGCATATGGAAGTGGGCGCAGCTTAAAGGGATTACGGTAATAGGCACAGGTGATTTTACGCATCCGGAATGGCTGAAAGAGTTGAATGAAAAGCTTGAACCCGCAGGGAACGGCCTGTTTACGCTGAATAAAGAGTTTTGCAGTGACGACATCCCCGATTCATGCAAGGCGGATGTCCGTTTTCTTCTTTCCGCAGAGATAAGCTGTATTTACAGCAAAAACGGAAAAACGCGAAAGATCCATTCCATACTCTTTGTGCCCGGCTTCGCTGATGCTGCAAGGATAAATATTGCCCTGTCAAAGATAGGCAATCTCCATTCCGACGGCAGGCCGATACTCGGATTAGATGCAAAGGAGCTTCTGAAAATTGCGCTTGATGCGGCGCCTGATGCCATGCTCGTCCCCGCTCACGCATGGACGCCCCATTTTTCCGTGTTCGGCGCCGTGTCGGGATTTGATTCCCTTGAGGAATGCTTTGAGGAACTGACCCCGAATATCCATGCCATTGAAACAGGTCTTTCATCGGACCCGCTGATGAACCGGCGCCTTTCGGCCTTAGACAATATAACACTTATTTCCAACTCCGATGCCCATTCACCGGCAAAGATAGGGCGTGAGGCAAATATCCTTGATACGGAAATTTCTTTCAGCGCGATCACGGATGCCATAAAGTCGGGAAAGGGCTTTTCAGGAACTATTGAATTTTTCCCTGAAGAAGGCAAATACCATTACGACGGGCACAGGGCATGCAATGCAAGCCTTTCTCCAAAAGAGACAATAAAACATGATTATCTATGTCCCGTATGCGGCAAAAAATTAACAATAGGTGTAATGCACAGGGTTGAAAAGCTCGCGGACAGAGAAGATGATTATAAGCCCGAAGGAGCGCCGGGCTTTCATTCCATTATACCCCTTCCTGAAATCATCTCTGAAACAGTGAGAGTCGGTGTGAACAGCAAGAGGGTAAATAATGAATATATGAACCTGCTTGGAAAAATCGGGAATGAGTTCAAAATCCTGATGGATGCGCCGCTGGGGGATATTGAGAAGGCGGGCTCACCTCTCCTCAGTGAGGCCATATCAAGGATGCGGGAAGGGAATATTCATATTGCTCCGGGGTTTGACGGTGAATTCGGAAAGATAAGAATTTTCGGGGAAGTAGAACGCAAAGAGATTAAAGGGTAGACAATGCTGTTTCGATTCCTCCCTCCAAAGGAGTTTTACAAGGCTTGGCTTTGCAATTCCGCCGATGCGCCCATGACATTTTTCAGCCCGGCTTAAAGGTCCCCGCGAATGGCAACGCGCTGGTAAAATTCGCACTTCCTGCAGTCCCCCAGTTTCTGGGCAATAGCCCCGGTTACCCTCTTCCCGCAAAATGTGCCTGCTATGGCCCAGCATATGCGGCCATAATCAGGATAAGCGGGACATCTCATTGACACCGCGCCTTCAGCCTTTTCTACGCCGCACTTGTGGAATTCCCAGCATTTTATCCTGTTTCCGTTTTCTTTGTTTTGATGCGGGAAAAACAATTTAAAGGAAGAGCCTTTGCCCAATTGACTTTCCACAAATATCAGCCCGTTATGTTCATTCATAATCTTGTTGCATATGGGAAGACCGAGTCCTGTGCCGGTTCCTATCTCTTTTGTGGTATAAAACGGTTCAAATATTATATCCAATGCCTTATCGGGTATGCCCGGGCCTGTGTCCGCAACCTCCGCCACAACATAATCAACCTTATTCAGGTTCGCCATAAATGACTTTATTTGCAGCGCGCCTCCCCCGGGCATTGCGGCTACGGCGTTTGAGATAAGGTTGTTCACCGCCAGCCTGACCTGGTCCCTGTCAATTAAAACCGGGGGAAGCGAGGTATCTAATTTTTCCACTACCTGTATCTTTTGCTCATTACAGATATCAATAAAAGTCCGGAGGGATTCTTTTATAATTCCATTTATCTCTTCATATTGCATAACGAACCTTGATTCCCTTGAAAACGTAAGCACATCTTTGAGGATTCGTTCCAGCCTGTTGACTTCCGATATAACAATCTCGGCATATTTCTTTTCCTTTGAGCCAGGCGTTAATTTTCTGTCAAGCCGTCTTGCAAAACCCCCTATGGAGGTCAATGGATTTCTTATCTCGTGGGCGATATCCGCGGTCATTCTTCCCAATGCCGACAATTTCTCTTCCTGCACAAGTTTCAGATGAACAGTCCGCAGTTCTTCAATATATTTTTCCAGGTCATTGTTGAGGTTTTCTATCTTGTTCTTGTCTCTTCTGAGTTGCTGGGAGAGAATGCCGATGGGCAGGGCCAGTAAAAATAAAAATGCAACCCTGACGGAAAAATCGGTCCAGTGGATTTTATTGAAATCAAAATCGCCGCTTGCAAGATAAAGCGTTGAGGATATAACAGCTATTGCAGTGCCGGGGACAGGGCCGAACTTGAAGGAATAAAGGGCTGTCACTAAATAGAATCCATTAAAGAAATGACTGTAAAAACCCCCCGTCATCCTGACAAGAACGGTTGTATATAAAAGGTCGAAGAAAAGGGAGAAAACATAAATGATTCTTTTTTTCCGGGGAAAGAAAAACAGCCATATATATATAAAAAGACTGTAGGCAATAAAGTAAACAAACAGGTTTTCGACATTTGCAAATGTCTTCTGGGATATATTGGAAAATATGAGCCACCCGATCCCGCCGCAAAGGATTATGAGCCGTATAACAAAATAAGCGACATCCGTAACTTCTATGTTGGCTTTGATCTTCTCCCAGTGTGTCTTCAGTTTTTTACAGAGTTCCTGGCTCATTATTTATTTTTTATTATAACAAACCGGCAGCACATTGAGACAGAAGTATCGGTTAATATCAATATAAATAAACCCGGACCATGCTTGAACGGCAGCAGCCCCGCCCCCCTGTTATTAATCTATAAAGTTGAAGTTTTGTATTATTTTCATACATAATAGTGTCATGAATCCCACTTTTAAAAAGGTCTTTGCAGAAATTCAAAGAGGCATGCGGCTTTCAAAGTGCATAAAATGCGGCTGTATGAAGGGAACCCTGGAAAACCTGAAGGCGTCTCTTCCTTTACTGAAAATTAAAGACGCAAAAGAACTGCTCAAAAATGTGAATGAATGGCTTGAACAACTTCAACCGCTTGAATACCCTTGTTTCGGATGTAAATATTGCATACCACCGGAGGCCATGACCTTTCTGACCTCAAAATATCCCGAGCTGGCGTCGGCAACATTGTCGAGCTGTGAAATCCGGGTGGATGAGAGTTCCTGGCCCCCTGTCGAAGGCGAGTATACGGTACTGAACAAATCCGCTCCCGTAGCAATTTCTACACTTGCAAGCATAAATCTCGAGGAAAAATTAGCCGGGCTCAACCCTTCCGGACTCTGCATTGTCGGCAAGACAGAGACTGAAAATATCGGCATTGACAAAATAATAAAAAATGTTATTTCCAATCCTTCCATCAGTTTTTTAATCGTAGCCGGCAAAGATACCGAAGGTCATCAAAGCGGAAAGACATTATTGGCGCTCTGGGAAAACGGTGTTGACAAAAATATGCGCATTATAGGCTCGAAAGGGAGGCGTCCCATACTGAAAAATGTCACGCATTCCGATGTTGAAAAGTTTCGCAAACAGGTTCAGGTTGAAAACCAGATCGGCTGTGCAAACATTAAAACATTAGCCGGGAGAATCAAGGAGCTTTCCCGGAAAGCGGCCCCTGCAGCGGGCTTGTCGAGTTGTGGATGCCACGGCGACTGCGGCGACCAATCCGCAACTATAGCAATGCCTTCCGTATCTCTTCCAAAATCCGCTGCCGCCGTCCCTTCGGTTACTGCAAAAAAACAGGGCAAAACATCAATAAAATTAGACAAAGCGGGATATTTCGTGATTCTTCCATCAAAGAAAAATGCAAGTATTTTAGTCGAGCATTATTCTTATGAAAATAAATTGCTCAGGAAAATAAAAGGCAAAAACAGCCGGGACATCTACTTCACGATTATTAATAACGGATGGGTAACGGAGCTGAGCCATGCCGCATACATAGGGAAAGAGCTTGCAAGGGCCGAGCTGTCGATTAAAAAAGGATTCAAGTTTGTCCAGGACGGAGCGTAGTGGGAAAAATAACGGCAATAGCCAACCAGAAGGGGGGCGTTGGAAAAACAACAACGGCTGTTAACATATCCGCTTCACTTGCCGCCGCAGGGAAAAGTGTCCTGCTTATTGATACCGACCCGCAGGGGAATTTAACAAGCGGTCTCGGTTTTGACAAAAACAATCTCAACGGAAGCCTGTACGATTTATATACGGAAACAAGTTCTCTGGAAAAAATTATCCAGGGGACCGGCATCGAACATCTTGAGATCATCCTCTCGAACATCGAGCTTATCGGCGCAGAGCTTGAACTTGCCGCAAGAGAGGGACGGGAGACAATTCTCAGGCAGGCCCTTGAGCCGGCCAGAGAAAAATATAATTATATTTTCATCGACTGCCCGCCGTCCCTCAGCCTCTTAACACTGAATGCGCTTGTGGCCGCAGACAGCCTGCTTATACCCATGCAGTGTGAATATTATGCGCTGGAAGGGATCAGCATGCTGCTGAGAACTTATAACCTGATAAAAAGCTCGTTCAATCCCTCTCTTGAAATAGAAGGCATTCTGATTACAATGTTTGACGGGAGAAACACACTTGCCAACCAGGTCACCGATGAATTAAAGAAACATTTTGGAGATAAAGTTTACAAGACACTGATTCCGAGAAACGTAACCCTTGCCGAGGCGCCGAGCCATGGAAAACCCGCTATGCTTTACGACATACACTCAAAAGGAGCCCGGAGCTACCTGGAGCTTGCAAAGGAGATGATGGGAAATGAAACCCGCGCTTGGTAAAGGCCTGTCCGCCCTGATACCCGGAAAGGAACGGGGCAAAGGGGAAACAAAGGGAGTTCTCGAACTGGACATAAAATCGATTACCCCCAATGAATACCAGCCCCGCAAGGTCTTTAATGACACCGCACTGAATGATCTTGTTGCATCAATAAAGGAAAAAGGAGTTATCCAGCCTGTAATCGCAAGAAGAATCTCCGGTGATTCATACCAGTTAATCGCCGGTGAAAGAAGATGGAGGGCCGCTAAAATAGCGGGGCTTGCCTCTATCCCGGCTATCATCAAAGAGGCTGCGCCGGCAGAGGCCCTCGAACTTGCATTGATAGAAAATATTCAGCGGGAGGACCTGAACCCTATTGAAACGGCAGGGGCGTTTCAACGGCTGATAAATGATTTCAGGATGACACATGACGACCTTTCCAGAAAGGTCGGGAAGGACAGGGCGACCGTAACCAATTACCTGAGAATATTAAAACTACCTTCCGGGATCAGGGAGTGGATTGCAGAAGGTTCATTAAGCATAGGCCATGCAAAGGCACTGCTGCAGGTTGAAAACCAGGGACTTCGCACCAATATCGCAAAGAAAATAATCCGGAATGGATTAAGCGTCAGAGAAACAGAGGCATTATGCAAAAAGGCATCTTCACCTCTTGCAGGCCCGCCTTCCGGGTCCGTGGCAACTAAAGACCCCCAGATAGCATCACTCGAAGAAAAGCTGATGCACAGCCTCGGCACTAAAGTCCGCCTGATCCACAAATCAAATAAAAAGGGGAGAATAGAAATCGAGTACTATTCCCTTGAAGAGCTTGACCGGCTGCTGGAAACCCTGGTAAGTTAAGGCCTGTGCAGCAGCCGCGATTCAATTTCATTTCTTTTTTAAAGATTCTTCAATCGCTGCCTTGAAATCGTCGAAACTCCTTCTCTGCATTCTCTTGCCGTTGACAAAGAGCGTAGGCGTGCCCGTTACACCGAGACTTTTGCCGAGATTAATATCCTGCTGTATCAGGTTATCGTATTTGCCGCTCTTGTAATCAGCCATAAACTTATTTAAATCCAGGTTCAGTTTTTCAGCAAATTTCTTGAATATATCACTATTAAGCCCCTTGAAATTCTCAAATATCAAATCATGCATCTCCCAGTACTTTCCCTGCTCGCCCGCTGCACGGGCAGCCCTGGCAGCATCCTTGGCATATTTATGAAACGACAATGGAAAATCCTTGAGAACCAGCCTTACGCTGTCAGGATATGCCTTTAAGACCTGCTGTAAAGTCGATTGCAGTCCCGCACAATACGGGCACTGAAAATCGGAAAATTCAACAATGGTAACAGGCGCATCTTTTTTGCCTTTTACAGCCGAACTCCCGACAGGTATCTTGTAAACCCTGTTATAATCAGCAGCCGCTCTCCTCGGCTTGAATAACTTCATTGTCTCCTTCTGGTTTTCTTCTATGGCGTTCAACCTCTTTTCAACAGCGGTTATCCCTGCTGATATTTCTTTCTGTCCGTCTGCAAGATCATCAAGCTTGTTTTTATTCGCGCAGCCTGCAACCAGTAAAAGGCTCATCAACGATATTAATAAAACGATTTTTCCTGTCCTCATCATTTCCATCCTCCATCATAAAGATATTCATTCAGGATTTTCTGCATTCCTGTCAGCAGATTCAATTTTACCATTTTAACATAAAATTTCCGGATATAGTCTTTCCCCGTTTTCACGGATCAATTAGGTGGAGCGTCTAAGTCATTCGTTATATAATGGACCCCTCGGAACTGGCTAAGACTCTTAAAGTCTCTGCTGATGAACTCCTGGGAATGAAAGATATTAAAGAGCAGCTTAATCCTGATAATGCCGCTTTATGGAGAAGGTTGAAGAAAATTGAACATCTTCCCCAAAAGGATCAGAAGGCCCTACTTCATTACCTCGATGCTCTTCTTAAAAAGAATGGAAACAATAAGGCTGGAGGATGAGGAACTCACTTGTCCGATGCCCGGGGTGAAAATCATTAGTCTTTTCACACTACAGATAATTTTGTAAAATGTGTAGACCCGACACCACGGACGACACCACGGACGACACCACGGACACCACGGACGACACCACGGACACCACCACGGACACCACGGAGACACCACGGACGAACCACGGACATTCTTCAGGAAAGGCCTTAAACTCCAAAACATTCACAGGCAAAGCGTAAGGGAAACCTTACCAGGGCATCGCATTTTTTATGTAACATTTATATAGAGTCTGTCCATAAACTCAACAATTAAGCTGTCATTCCCGCGGTCCTTTGGGCGGGAATCCAGTCTTTTCAGTGAGTTCTGGATACCCGACTACAAACTTCGGGTATGACAAAAATAAAAAGCAGCTATTTATACACAGACTCTATATAGATACTATCCTGAATCCCCCCGCATTTTCTTTTTTTATCAGATCAATGTATTATATTCTGCTGCCTGAATTAAACCGCGAATGTCCGGAAGAGCGTGAACGTGAAAGATAAAAGACCGTTTCATCTCTTTCAACCGCTTGGGCTGTATAAACCGATAACAACTTGTTCTGAAAGAAAAAGGTAAGGGAGTAGCATGTCGGAAACTAAATCATCTTTGCTGGATAAAAGGATGGCACAATTTTTTGATAGCACCACAGAGTTATTGACAGATATACATGCCAGGAATGAGAGTGAAAGCAAGGGTACGTCAAATAAGAAAAGAGGAAAGAGAAAAACCATCTCTTTTTCAAACCCGAATAAAGACTTGCTCGATGAGGAACCTTCCGGTTTATAAAATGATCCAGGCAAACAACTTAGATAAATGTTATGGTCAACAGGTCATTTTTGAGAAGGCAGGTTTTATCCTCAATCCGGGTGAACGTGTCGGCCTTGTCGGCAGAAACGGGCACGGCAAAACCACTCTCTTCAAAATGATACTGGGGCAGGACCACCCTGATTCAGGATCTATCAATATTCCCAAGGGATATAAGATAGGCCATCTGTCACAGCATATCAGCTTTTCCGGAAACACTGTGTTGCAGGAGGCATGCCTGAGTCTCCGGGACACAGAGGACGGCATTGATGAGACATATAAGGCGGAAATTATTCTTATGGGACTCGGGTTTACCATGGAAGATTTCAGTCTCGATCCATTGGATTTATCAGGGGGATATCAGGTCCGTTTAAATCTTGCAAAGGTGCTTGTTTCGGACCCTAATCTTCTCCTGCTTGACGAGCCTACCAACTACCTTGATATTATCTCTCTTCGCTGGCTTACACAGTTTTTGCGTAACTGGAAGAAGGAACTCATAATTATTACCCATGACCGTGATTTCATGGACAGTGTGACTACACACACTATGGCCATACACCGGTGCAAAATGCGGAAAGAAGCAGGCCCGACTGATAAGGTATATAAGCAGTTGCTGCTGGAGGAAGAAATACACGAAAAGACCAGGGTGAACGATGATAAAAAGCGCAAGGAGACTGAGGAGTTCATAAACAGGTTCAGGGCAAAGGCAACCAAGGCAAAGGCCGTTCAGTCAAGGGTAAAGGCCTTGCAGAAAAAAGATCGCCTTGAAAAATTGAGAGAGATAAAGAACCTTGATTTCGCGTTCAGATCAGCGTCTTTTACAGGGAAGCGGCTTATGGAAGTTAATGACCTGTCTTTTTCTTTTGACAATGACAGCCCTCCCTTGATCGATGGATTGACCTTTTCAGTAGGAAAGAGGGACCGTATAGCCATTATCGGGAAAAACGGCAAGGGAAAAACGACACTGCTGAATCTGCTTGCAAAAGAGCTGAAAATTAAGACCGGCACTGTCAGTCATCACGGTCAGTTGCAGATGGCCTATTTTGGCCAGACTAATATAAACCGCCTTAACTTGCACAAAACCATTGAAGAAGAGATCATGGATGTGCATCCCGAAGGCAACCGGGGTGCGACCCGTAAAATATGCGGCACTATGATGTTTCCCGGGGACAATGCGTTAAAAAAGATCAGTGTCCTTTCCGGAGGGGAAAAGAGCCGTGTGCTGCTCGGCAAGCTGCTTGTCAGCCCCTCCAACATGCTCATGCTTGATGAGCCGACAAACCATCTTGATATGGAATCCAATGATTCCCTGGTTGAGGCCATAGATGATTTCAACGGCTCTGTAATTATAGTAACTCACAGTGAGATGATGCTTCACGCGCTGGCCACGCGTCTGATAGTCTTTGATGACGGAAAAGTAATTTTATTTGAAGGAACGTATCAGGACTTCCTTGACCGTGTCGGCTGGAAGAGTGAAAATGATTCCGGCGTGCCGCGTGTCAAAAAAAGCAGGCCCCGGAAAAAGTCTGTTAATAGAAAACAACTCCGGCGTGAACGGGCAGCGATGCTGAAAAAAAAATCTAAAACGTCCGTGGGCCGTGTCTAAACTTTAAACACCGATATTCACACCTACCTGAAAAGACATAAAGCCATCCTAAAACAAGTTTTTCTATTTTTCACCGATTTTCATTAAGAAAAATATGGTATCCAACCTGCCTCAAGAGATAGTTCCATATTTGTAACAAATCTTCATTCCGAGCCAAGGTTCTCTTTCTGATTTCACGGAGGATACACTGACTTTGAGTGAGAAACAGTTCCTCATTATAAGTTATCAGTACTGTACGTTCATAACCCATTACCTCTTTTCTGACACTGAAAGCTCTTACTCCCTGCAATGAAGGCTCTGTAACATCTTCATATTCTTCAAGAGGAATATCCAGCAGTTCGTTCATCTCATTCAATTTAAGCGAACCGACAAAGTGATATTTTGTATCAGAGAACTTCTTTATATTGGCCTCTGAATTGTTGCCTTTATCAAACACCACGGTTATACCATCTACAGAACCGGATAAAACCTTATAACGTAACTTCTCAATAAGTTGAGGAAAGGGACTTCTCTCTCATCAAATATTCAAGTTGAGGTATTGAATTTATGCCCCCTACTCGATCATTGAGAAATTTCCAAAAAGAGACCTTCAATTTTCGACAAGTTTTCTTTAAGCTTGTGAAAGTATCCCTGCATTTTCGACCAGGACTACTCCGTGTACTCCCACTTATTTTTCGCCGTTTGACGTATTCTCGTATATCTGTCTCACTTCCGTTATTATGCAGCGGGATTTCCGGCCGGTCCAAGACCAGGAGGAGTT
>DRDE01000006.1 GCA_011040095.1 Nitrospirota bacterium | reverse complement strand
TTCGGCGGCCTTGGAAACGGATACCTCCGCCCAAGCCTTATTATTTCCTTGAAACATAACATGAAAAAAAGCGACAATACTATTCACCTTGCCCGAAGCTGTGGAGGTTCTTCGTCATCCAAACATAACTCTCCCTGCTTCGGGTTCCTTTCTTTGATCTTTGTTCCGGTTATTTTAATCTGAATGGCTTATTCTTTGGGTTGGCTTATTTTGATTAATTTGCGGCTTGGGGGGTTAGTTTAATTTGCTATACAACAGCTGTTGGATTACTTCTTCAGGGGAACCCTTGAGATAACTCTGCCGGATAAATTTGTCTATTCCATTATTAATGGCAGCATAACCCCTCAGCAGTTTACATATATCAAGGCAAAAGTAAGGAACACAACACCTGATGAGGAAGTACAGGATGGGATAATCCAGGCAGTGGCAAAATACAAAATAAGGCCCGATTATCAGGATGACCTTTCAAATGACCCGCCAGATGGAGAAGTGATGGAAGGCGTTGAATTCTCGTATTCGGTATCAGAGCCAATAGTAATTAACATCTTTAATTTCCACAGAGCCTGCAGACAGCAATTCACGGTGAAGGCAAAGAGCAAGTATAGATAAGGTTCTCCGCAGGATAGAGAAAATAAATTTCGCAAAGGTATTCACTCCCCCAAGCTCTCAAGAGTCATAGAGCTTTTTTCCATACCCACGAGGGGAGCACGCTAACACGTTGAATTTAAAAAGAAAACAATTCTATATTTTTAACCTCTAAATGTAGTAGAATGTAGCTTAACTACCAGTTCAGATTATGGGGTCCATTATACATGTTCGGTGTCATTCCCGCTCTTGTCCTCGCTTGTCGGGGATCGGGCCGGGAATCCTTCAACTTGTTCGAGATTACAAAAATGATTCCGGACAAGCCAGAATGACAGAAATATGGAACTGCGGCAGAGACCGCATGGTGTTATATTTATAAAATCTCCCCTGCCCCACTCTTTTCCAAAGAGAGGAAGTAAAAATTGACCCGCTCGATTGCACGAAGACCCCTAATTTAAAATTCCCTTATCTGTTTCAAATATCCCTCGTAATTTCTCCTGATCTCTTCCATGCTGTCACCGCCGAATTTTTCAAGAAAGCTGTCGGCAATTACAATGGCTGTTACGGCTTCGCCGATCACGGATGCTGCCGGCGCTGCACAGACATCAGCTCTTTCATATGCAGCCTTGAATTTTTTTTTGGTAGTAATATCCACTGATAAAAGGGGAGTTCTAAGTGTAGGGATCGGTTTCATGGCAGCCCTGATAATAATAGGCATGCCGTTGCTCATTCCTCCCTCAATGCCGCCGGCATTATTTGTTTTCCTGTAAAATCCACCGGCGTTCGCTATTTGTCCCTTTTTTGTCTGTGGTCTGTAGTCTGTGGACTGTGGACTGTAGTAAATCTCATCCATAACTTCAGAGCCGCTCTTTCTTGCCATTTCAAAGCCAAGCCCTATTTCCACTCCTTTTATCGCCTGGATGCCCATTACAGCATATGAAAGCCGGGCTTCAAGCTTCCTGTCCCACTGGCTGTAACTGCCGAGTCCAGCGGGAATTCCAAATATAACCACTTCAAATATCCCGCCGAGCGTGTCTCCTTTTTTCATCGCAGCGTTGATTTTACGAATCATCTTTTCTTCGGCCTTCTTATCGGGACATCTCACAGGAGAAGTCTCGGCAGACTTAAACATGGACATGAGAGTTTTCATATCTGTGTTCTGTGCTCTGTGCTCTGTGTTCTTCTGCCCCGCTCTTCCGATTTCCGTGACATAACTGATGATTTCAATCCCGAATTCCGACAGGAATTTTTTTGTTATTGCGCCAACGGCAACACGCGCGGCAGTCTCCCTTGCGCTGGAACGCTCAAGGACATTTCTCAAGTCCCTGTGATTATATTTCAATGCCCCCGACAGGTCCGCATGTCCCGGCCTGGGACGGGTAACGGGTTGGAGTTTAGTATCCGGGGGGTCAGCGCCCTTGACTCTTAACTCAGGACTCATTACCTCATGCCAGTTGACCCAGTCTTTGTTTTCAATTAAAAGAGAGATCGGGGAACCGAGGGTTTTTCCCCGGCGGACGCCCGAGAGGATTTGGGCGCGGTCCGACTCTATCTGCATCCGGCCGCCCCTGCCATAACCTTTTTGTCGCCTGGATAGTTCCCTGTCTATATCCTCTGCTGATAAAGAAAGGTTCGAAGGGAGACCGTCAATGGTGCAAACCAGCGCCTTGCCGTGAGATTCACCTGATGTAAGAAAACGGAGTTTATTCATATTAACACCTGATAGATGGGTTTCATTTTATCATATAATGCTAATAAAGTAACTACTCGGGTCTCCTTTTGAAAAAGGGGGATTTGTGGTTTAAAAGATTGAAATCAAAGAGAGATATGATTATTGGACAGCCTGAACCGGCGGTTACCCTGTAATACAGTCTGTTTAATCTACGGTTTTTTCCGCTTTTATCTTCCCACCGGGGTGATGATCCTCGGGGTTATAAATATGAGGAGTTCGTTAGTGTTATCCACTTCTTTCTCGTATTTGAAAAGCCGTCCTAAAATGGGGATTTTTGAGAAACCGGGCACTGCTTCCAGGTTTTTTGCAGTATCGTTCTTGAAAATTCCGCCTATAACCAGTGTGTCGTAATCTTTTATCAGGACTTGCGTTTTAACCTCTTTAACATCAATGGTAGGCACTCCGAGCACTTGCGCGCCCGCAAGATCGGCCTCGTTTTTCTTTGCATGTATATTCATTACAATGGTTCCTTCCGGGGTTATATGCGGAGTTACGGTAAGTTCCAGTACGGCATCCACAAACTGTGTCTGTGTCCCCTCCTGGGAAACCGTCTGATACGGTATCTTTTTACCTTGCATGATGCTTGCCTGCTGGTTGTCGCTGGTGGTAATTTTCGGATTGGATATTATCTTGCCGTTTCCGGTGCTCTCCATTGCTGAAAGCTGCATGTCTAATGCAAAAACCTGCGAGGCGGTTATATATCCAAGACCTATTTCACCGCCTTTGCCTATCCCGGAGGCAGAGGGAAGGTTAACCATCAGCGGATTTGTGTTAAAATGACCACTTCCTCCGGCAGAGCCCGTGCCGCCGATCTTCATCCTTGTGTCAGGCGGTTCCCAGAGCATTCCCCATCGTATGCCGAATTCTTCTGCAAAAGTGTTGGTAACCTCAACGATTTTTGCGTCAATACTGACTTGGGGGGTTGCCTGGTCAAGGGCATGAATAAGATTCATGTAGTCTGCATGCTTTTTTTCCACATCTTTTATGATTACAGAGCTTGTCCTTTCATCAACACTGATAAACCCTCTCTTTGTAAGTATCTTGGCATCATCAATCGCTTTCTTTATGTCCTTAACAGCGGCATAATTGATGGCATAAACTTTTGTTACAAGGTTCCCTGCCTTTTCCTGCGATTCTTTTGCCCTGGCGATTTCTTCTTCTTCCTTTGCCAGCACGGAAGTCGGGGCCACACGGATAATACTGCCTTCCGTTATCTTTGACAGTCCATAATTTCTGAGTATTACTTCAAGTGCCTGATCCCACGGCACATCGATGAGCTTCATTGAAAATTTACCCTTAACAGCCGGACTTACGACAATGTTGAAACCGCTTATATCGGCAATAAGCCTGAATACATGAACAAGTTGAACATCCTGAAAATCAATGGATATTTTTTCTCCCACATATTTCTTTTTATTTTGTGCAAAAGGCTCTTCCACTGTCTTAGCCGTCTCTACCGTCTCCACTGCCCCGGGAGCCACTTCTTCCCTAACCGGTTTTTCTTGCTTTTTACCCTCAAAAACAGCAACCTCTGCTGTTTCCGTTTCTTCAATTTCCGGGTTGTCAAAGGCAAGAATCAATGAATTATCCGTGTATATCGGTTCAACATCAGCAGGCATGGTAAGCGCAATCTCAAATCTTGCGACATTAGGCATAACCTCATCCTTCAGGGGGGTAATCTCAAGAACACCGGCGCTGTCAACTACTATTTTCTCTGTGAACCCTCCGGGATCCGTATTCTGCATGTCAACAATAATATGGTAAGGATCTGTCTGCTTATATAAGGTGTATGTAAAAGGAGCAGTGGTTTTTATCTCTATTTCCGTTGTGCCGTTGACAACATTGACGGCTATATCGGTAATCTCTGAAATTTGCGCCGACTGTCCCTCTGACCGGCTGTTAAATAAAGTAAAACTGCAAATTAATAAAACCATAAATAATAAAAAAGGTTTTTTGATCATCATTATTGCACCTCTCCTTTATGGAACTCTAGAATTATTTCTCTTGGCTTTAATTTTCCCATGAAGTCCCTGGAATATTCTACTAATACTATTCTGTTTTTTGTGATCTCTTTGACCTTGCCTTTATTCAGTCCGATAATATTGCCTTTATTGACTGTAAAAGACCTGTTATCCGGGGTAGTGAGAAGGGCAAAATATTCTTTTCCTTTTTTGGCAATAGCTGCTAATTTGAAATCGGTTATATCATAACTCTCCAGGGTGCCTGACTTTGCGCCACTTCCCTTTTTTACGTTTTTCTTGGGAACTATAAGAGGTATGAACGGATCACGTCTCTTTCTTTGTTGATATATATAACCTTCCTGCACTGATGTTTCCTCAATAGCCGTCTCAGGCTGCGGCGCTGTATTCCGGGCGCCGGTGTTTGTTGCGCTTTGCGCTACTGTGGGAGGTGACGACGGTTTGCCGCTGCAGCCGTAAAAAGAGAACAGAACAAGGAAGACGGCGCTCTGAAAAATTATAAAAAATTTCATGGCCCTCTTTTTTCCCGAATCTCTTTGCCGCTCTCTTTTTTTGCAGTTCATTTATTTTACCCCTTGTTTCCCGCCTGCATCCCTGGGACTTACGGATGCAAATGTACGGGCCGTAAAGGTGGCATTGATAATGCCTTTGCCTTTCTGCCCCTTTCGATTCTTAACACGAAGCACAATATCCGAGATATTGACAAGCCGAGGCAGACGGCTGATATGGCTGAAAAAATCCCCAAGCCTGTGGTATTCCGCTAAGACCGATACCTTTACCGGTATTTCCACATAAAGGCCGCCCGGCTCTGTTTTCCTGGCTGCGGGCTTCCAGAGAAGTATTTTAAGCCCGGATTTAAGGCCTAATTCGGATATCTGTTTCAGAAGCACGGAGACCTCTTTTTCTTCGGGCAATTGTTCTTTCAGCCTTGAGAGTTTTTTCTTAAGCAAGGCATTTTCCGCCATAAGCGCATCAAGCTTTTTAACTTTCGCTTCACCGCGCGCAATTTCTTTATCTATCTGCAATATTTTTTGACCGAGGTTTTTAATTTCATCGTTCCTGGGCGAATAAATAAGGAAGAATAATAACACAATCAGAATTACGGAAGGCAGGGCTGCTATCATAATCTGATAATGCTCAGGAAGAGTTTTTATTTTATTAATATTGATAGCCATATGTATTATTACACCTTTATCCTGAAAGTCAACCTGAACTTATATACTGAAAACTCCCCTAACGCTGCCTGCCTGGACTCAACAAGCATGACATTCACTATGTATTCAGAGCTTTTTAGATTCTGGACATAGGTGACAAGGTCGGAGTTTGTAAATGCAAATCCCTCAATACTGACAACGCCTCCTTTGTCCTTTAAGGTAGTAAGCCACACCCCTTTGGACAGCATCCCGCTGACTTCATCAAGGAGTCTTAACGGTACGATCTGGTTCTTTTTTAACTGCTCGATAATCCTGGTTTTCTTTCTGTATTCCTTATTGTTTCTTTCATAATTTTTAACCTCTACCAGGGCCTCCTGCAACTTCTTCAATTTTTGCTCTTTTGTAAAGATTTCGGCCTGCATATCGGAAATCTGTTTATTGAGGTAAAAAGCAACCGCGACCGTTGCCAGGATTATTATAACTGCGGCAACAATACCGTAGATTATGACAGGGGGCAATATTAACACCTTTTTCCTCCTGGTCGGCAGCAGATTGATCCTGATCATTTCTCTCCCGCCCTCCTTAAAGCCAGCCCTACGGCAACCGCCACAAGAGGCGCAACCTTTCCCAGGTATTCCTCATCAAATGTATCCGGTATCTCAATATTCTTGAAAGGATCGACAATATTAACATTTACTCCAACCCTGTCAGACAGTGAAACGGCAAAATCCCCGGTCAACGCCACACCGCCGCTCAGAATAATTTCATCAATATTTTCATAATTCGTGGTATCCCTGAAGTAGTCGAATGAACGGGCGATTTCCGTAAAAATGTCCTCAAAGGCAGAATTCAGGATTGCCTTCACGTCTTCCTGTGAAATTCCTTCAACAGCTTCTTCATGTTTTAATTTTTCGGCATTTGCATATGAAACAGTAAACTCTCTCTGTAATGCCTCGGTAAGCAGGTTGCCGCCAACCGAACTGTCCCTTGTAAAAACCGAAATCCCGCCTTTCAGGATGTTGATATTAATCATGCCTGCGCCTATATTGACAAGCGCAACATTCTCGCTTTCCTTGATCTCATAATTAAGCTCATACATATTTTCAAGTGCAAAGGCATCCACGTCTACTACTACGGGATTAAGCCCTGCTTCCCTGGCAACGGATACGTATTCATTTATTTTGTCTTTTTTAACAGCCACAATAAGGACATCCATCATTTTCTCTTCTTCCGCGGACCCGAGTATCTGGAAATCAAGATTTACCTCTTCAATGTCAAAAGGGATATATTGCTCTGCCTCAAATCTTATCTGTTCATCCATCTCATCCTCGGTCATCTGAGGCAATGACACCCTCTTTATAATTACGGATGAATGCCCGGAGACAGACAGTGTAACATCCTTTGCCTTGATATTAGTCTCTGAAATCAGTTGTTTTATTTCTTCGATAACACGGGTGGAATCAAGGATTGAACCATCGACTATCAGTTCAGGCTGGAGAGTGATAACACCTAATCGTTCCAGTATATAGCCGCTCTTGCTATCCCTGAGATGGATGGCCTTTATGTGCTTTGAACCGATGTCCAGGCCGATTATGTCTTTTTTGCCGAATATCATCAGTATTTAAATTATCCCACGCTTAGCATATAAAAAGAAAGACTATTATGCAAGCCTTATCAAACCTTGAAACAGTCTCAAATCTTAATGTCTTCACCCCTGACAAATTTCCTTTTTCACAAGATATTTTTTATTGCTGCACTTTCCAAAACCGGCTGCTTTTTGTTTGATGATTTATTTATCGGCAAGACTTAATAAATTCTTTAGTTTATATTCCCTGTTCTGTTTATTTATTTTCAGCCTCCCTTTTTATCAACCCGGTTTACATTCCGGCTTATATATAGTCATCTATGTATTTTACATCTTTCAGAAATAAAATCAAATAAGT
>DRDE01000005.1 GCA_011040095.1 Nitrospirota bacterium | reverse complement strand
GACCGGTAAATAAGGATGGTGAGGTGGAAACACATGTATCCATATAAAAAAAGGCTCGGGAAGATTATCATTAAAATTCAATAAAAACCTGTTGAAGGCTCTTTCAGGAGGCACAATTGTTTTAGAGAAATTTCGAGAGATCATATCTATAACTCTGCGTAGAATAAAATCTCCTTTTATAATCCAGTCATACATCAGTATCTTGCCGGCAAACAATTGAGAGAGCGATTTCTCGACCCACCCGAATAAAGAAGCCGGCGAGCCGAACTCACTGTAAAGGGGGGCAACTTCAAAACTGTCGGCAATGCCAAGGGTTTTAACCGAGGCAAGGGGGTTAACGATAAACGCCATGTTGTAGTAACCATTATTTTTCAGCGCTAACGGCAGGTTCTCGGTTTTGCCTTTAACAATCCTGGAGTTCATATGATATACCCGGTGAGTCCAGGGTCTCTTGCCGGTCATAAGACTGGCGGCAGCCGGCGGTGTCCAGTTGCTTGCAGCCTCAAGTCTTGTGAATACGGACGCTTTATTCGCCCATTCAGTTATAAACGGCGTTGTCGGTCTGTAATAACCATAAAGGGACATGTTCTGCGCGCTTAAGGTATCAAAGGTAACCAGAATAATGTTCAACCGTTTTCTGTCTGACGCAGTATGCTGCGGAGTTGGGGGGGATACCGCTTTAACAGCCTGTTTTACCCATGTGTGGTAAGTTACCAATGGCACAGAGAGTAAAACCAATATGCCGAACAACCATACCAGGGGTGTAATTCGCTCCTGAACAATCCTCATCCACTGCTCAACCTTGTTACGAAACAGCCATGTAATAAGTATCGATATAAGTATCAGGCTCAGGAATAATATTTTTCTTTGTGTGTGAACGATATCCCAGATACGATGTCTGCCAATCCAGATTGTTACTCCCAATAATGCAAGAGCAAATAAAAACAGCAAAAAATGCTCTGCCCTGATTTTCCATCCCACATACGGGCAAAACCATTCCAATAGCCTTGCCGATAGCCAGACCAGTAAAGACATAAATACAGCTACAACGCTCCAGAGTATTATTGTCAAGGCAAGACCGGGTAGAAACTCGGGGAATGAGGCGTAATATCTGAACCCATCCCAGCGATAGAATGCATCGCCCATGAGATAAAGAGAAAACAATATAAAAATCAGACGGAATATTTTCCGGAAAGACAATATTGTAGATGCCATGATTACTGACAAGACAGCGCTTTTTAAACCTGTTTGAATTTTAACAGAAAACTCTGTGATTCGGCAATCTTTTTTTGTATTTTTCGATTTCCCCGGAAATCACGGGGTTCCGTACAAAGGGAAAAACTGCGTTGTGTGGGTGATAGGATAATTTAAGCGGAATTGCTTTTTTTATCCAGTCTCTGCAAAATATATTTCTATGCCCGATCAGTTCAGAGAAGAAATAGTGATTTTCATCACAGCGCCCAGCGAGGATGAGGCGGCAAGGATAGCCCGGTCACTGGTAGAGGCAAGGCTTGCAGCATGTGTAAATATTGTAAGGAATATGCGCTCTATCTATACCTGGCAGGGAAATGTTGAGGATGATTCCGAGGCGCTCATGATTGTAAAAACACGGAAAAGTCTTTTCAATGCATTATCTGTAAAGGTCAGGGAACTCCACAGCTATGATGTTCCTGAAATTATTGCGCTTCCCGTCATAGACGGTTCGGAAGAGTATCTGGCGTGGCTTAAAGAATCTACTGAATAAAAAATCAGGTTAGTTATATGATTGGAGAAAGCGGCAATCAGGATAAGCCAAATTCTTTTTTTAGCCAGTCTTCGAGCCCGATAGAGAGCGGATACATTCCCCCGATGCATTCCTTATCCATGCACTGCAGCGCTTCTTTCAACAGTTCATCGGGGATATCATAAATATAACCGACCGTTTTACTCATAATACGCTTTAGCTGCATGATTACAAGGGCCGGTATGTCATTGACAACATCAACGTACAACATGTAGCCATGCGTAATATCCACCTCTTCGCCGGAGCCGGAGTCAGGGTTCAAAAAAATATTCGGGGTAATATCCCACCTTATGTCCTGTATAAATCCCTGGAATTTTTTCAGGTCCTTAATATGCAGAAGTTCCATGAGCTGTATTATATAAAAAAACTATTTAATTTGTTTATAATGAGTAATTACTCTGGCGCAAAGCGGCAAAGGCGTATAAACGCGAATGGTTACAGAAATACAAGAAAAGTTTTTATCCTTTTTTTCACTATGCGCCTGCCTGAATAGTTACTATAATCATACAAAAACAAAGGGGATATGTAAATGAACTGCCTGTTCTGCCGGATAATTCAGGATAAAATTACTTCCAAAAGAATTTATGAGGACGAGAGCATTCTCGCTTTTGAGGATGTGAGTCCCCAGGCGCCTGTGCATATTCTCATCATACCCAAAAAACATATCCCCACATCACTCGATATAGAAGAGAAGGACCATGAGCTGATCGGACGGATGTTTCAGGTTGCAAACAAAATTGCAATAGACAGGGGAGTTGCTGAAAGAGGTTTCAGGATTGTTATGAACTGCAACAGCGAGGCAGGCCAGACAGTGTTTCATATACACCTTCACCTGCTTGCGGGCAGGGCCATGAACTGGCCCCCAGGGTAATAGTGGCTAAAAGAAAACAAACAGACCACGGAAAAGTTCTGACGGAGATTTATAATATTCTCCACAAAACCTTCGGGTCTCAACACTGGTGGCCGGGAGACACCCCTTTTGAAATAGCCGTGGGCGCCATACTCACACAGAACACAAACTGGGGAAATGTCGAGAAGGCCATAGGCAATTTAAAAAAAGCGCGCGCCCTGGATGCAAAGGCTTTGCTTGGAATGTCTCACGCCGAACTGGCTTCATTAATCAGGCCTGCCGGGTATTTCAATATCAAGGCCGAAAGACTCGGGCATT
>DRDE01000004.1 GCA_011040095.1 Nitrospirota bacterium | reverse complement strand
TAACGGCATACCGAATCCGGTTAATCCTGACGAGCTTTTCTACCTGTCATACAGCGGGTGTACAGAAGGCTACTCATGCCTTCATCTGCTTACAAAGTCAACGGAACAGTCAGAGGACCTGTCGAAGTTCGGCACATTCTGGTGGTCAAACGACGGGACAAGGATATATGCGTTTCATGGTGGATACTACGATATATCAACGAGCACATGGATGACATCTCCGTGGATAATAACAGATGCATGCCTGTACAGCGGGTTCGGTTATCCACCCTCGTTTTCAAATGATGAGACAAAGATAGTGGTTGAGGCTCTGGATCCTTACGGGACAGAATATGACTATGACATATTAATATACACAAACAGTGTTCTTACGCATATAGTGGATATGAATACTACAGGAAGCCTGGTCTCCCTGAATGATCCGACCGATTGTGCAGCATACGGCGGAGACGAGAACTTTATGGATGCTGCACCCGATTATCATCCGACAGAAGACAGGATACTGTTCACCTCAAACGCTGACGGGGGCACACCGGAGAAAATAACCGGCGAGGGACTCAAACACTATTTTCCCAGATGGATCAGATACCTGGGGCAATAGATATAACCTGCCGGCGTTACTCAATCGGGCCAACCAAATCCAACCACAAATCTGAGCGCGAAGAATAACATTTTGTTTTTGAGCGAGCCTTAAGGATTGGCGTACAAACAGGCAATTCTTAAAATACATACCTGATTAAGATAAAACCTCCGGCAAGGAGTATTACAAAAATAATACTCAAAATATTGAAGTATTTCTCTATGAAATCTTTGATAGCAGGCCCGAATTTCCAGATAAGGCCGGCAACGATAAAAAAACGGGCGCTCCTGCCCAGGATCGAAGCGAGCAGGAATGACCAGAAGTCAAACTCAAAGACACCGGAGGCAATTGTGAAGACCTTGTAAGGAATGGGAGTTATTGCCGCAATAAGTATCCCTAAAAAACCATACTCGTCATACTTTATCCTGATCGCATTCATGATTTCCTGCCCGTGATAAAAATCCACGATGGGCCTGCCGATTGTTTCGTAACCATAAAAACCTATGCCGTAACCGAGGATGCCGCCAAGGACTGAAGCAATCATGCATATCAGGGCGTATTTGAAAGCCTTCTTTGGAATGGAAATAGCTAAAGTTATCAGGAGCACATCAGGAGGCACAGGGAAAAAAGATGATTCACTGAAAGAGAGTAAAAAGAGGGCTGGAATTGCATAGGGAGTCTCAGCCCAGTGCAACACCCAGTCATAAAGTTTTTTGATAAATTTCATTTTTTAACTTAACCGTCCGGGGAAAAGAAAATTGCCACAAAAAAGGCGGGGTTAAATTCGCCGCCTTTTTTGTTAAGACTACCGCCTAACTTTCAGGGGGTCGGTTCAACCGCCGCCGCTGCAAACAAAGAAATTAAAGCTTTTATTATTTTTCTCCTGATTTCCGATTTATTAAATATTGAATTGATGCGTCTATAGTTTAAAGGATTTTCCGATTAAGAGCAATATCTAAATTAAAAAATCATATCAAAACATCGGGCTCAAATACAAACCAGGGGTATCGTTTCAAAGTAAATTTATCGGATCCACATCAATATCAATTTTTATATTCCTGACGCCTCTTATCTTTTCCAGTACAAGAGAGGCGGTCCGGCGGAGAGCCCTGGAATTCTTTCCCTTTAAAATAAGATGCCATCTCCAGAGATTCCTGATTTTTTCAATGGGGGCAGGCGCCGGGCCGAGGATTTCTATGCCTTTATGATCTATTCTTTTAATCCTGCCTGAAATGTCTTTAACTGTTTTTTTTGCGGTTTCCCTGGTTTTGAAACTCAGAATAATCCTTATCAGCTTACTGAACGGCGGATAAAAGAGTTCTTTTCTCTGCGCTATTTCTTTTTTATAAAACCCTTTGTAATCGTGATAGCGGACATAATCAAAGACATAATGTTCAGGCTCATAAGTCTGTATGAGCGCCCTTCCCGGAAAATCACCCCGCCCCGCCCTTCCGGCAAGCTGGGTAAATAGCTGGAACGCCCTTTCAGCGGACCTGAAGTCCGGCATATTCAGTGTAATATCAGCGGATACAACAGCCGAGAGTGTGACATCCGGGAAATCATGGCCCTTGGCCACCATCTGGGTGCCTAAAAGCACGTCGATCTTTTTCTCTTCCATCTGTTTCACTATCCTGTAATGAGAGAGCTTTTTCCGTGTGGTGTCCCTGTCCATCCTGGTAAAAGAAAGTTCGGGAATTAATGTGTGCAGATCTTCTTCAACCCTCTGCGTGCCCGCCCCGAGATACTTTATCCCGGTTCCTTTACACTGCGGGCATAAAGCCTGCTGTACCAGGTGTGAACCGCAGTAGTGACAGTTTAATGTCTTTGTGTCTTTATGATAAATAAGCGTGATACTGCAGGCAGGGCATTTATAAGTATAACCGCAGTCAGTGCATATGGGGAAGGGTGAATATCCCCTCCGGTTCAGCATTATGAGGGACTGTTTGTTCCCGGATATGGTCTCCCTTACGCTGTCTATCAGTTTATTTGAAAATGAAAATGTCTGCTTGTCTTCCATAGTCATGTCTATGATCTCAACTTGCGGCAGGGGTCTCCGCTCCACCCTCTGTTTGAGTTCAAGATACCTGATCTTCCCGTTTTCAGCGCTGTAAAAGGCCTCCAGGGACGGAGTGGCGGAACCGAGGATGATCTTAATGCCTTCAAGCTTTGCCCTTGCAAGGGCCACATCCCTGGCGCTGTACCGCAGCCCTTCAAATTGTTTATACGACGACTCCTGTTCTTCATCTATCACAATAAGCCCGATATTTTCAAATGGGGCGAAGACTGCGCTCCTGACGCCGATAACGGCTTTTACCTCTCCGTTCCTCATCTTTTGCCACTGTGTCATCCTTTCCCCTGTGGAAAGGCCGCTGTGATAAAATACGACCTCATCTCCAAACCTGCTCCGGAACCTGTCAACCATCTGGGCGGTAATGGCAATCTCGGGCACGAGGACTATTGCCTTCTTGTCATCAGGAAGCGCCTTTATCGCTTTAATATAGATCTCGGTCTTTCCGCTGCCTGTAACGCCGTGAACAAGAAAAACCCCGTTCTCCGGCTTATTAATCTCCGTCAGCGCCATGCGCTGCTCCTGTGTTAAAGCGAATTCCTTTGATTCTTTTATAGTTTCATCATATGTAACCCTGGCCTTTCCCGGCTTCCGGCCTGTGAAGAAAGCTGAAAGCAGGGCATTTTTTAATGCCAGGCCGGACGTCGACATATAATATTGCCCGGCCCATTTGATCAGCTTAAGCAGGTTTCCTGGAATTAAGGGTTCTTCATCGAGGATTGACTTCAGAGACCTGAGCTTGATCTCCTTACCTTTTAATTTATCGCCGCCGAATCCGGTAACTATCCCGACTTTAGAGCCTCTCTTAAAAGGAGCCAGCACCCGCTGGCCGGGCTTTATCTTTGATTCAAGCTCTTCAGGGACAATATAAGTAAATGCCTCTGCGTTTATGGGGAATAAGACGTCGGCGTGCATGACAGGTTTTTCCTTTATTTGCGGTTAATTTCAAATCATCCGGAAATCAAATAAAATAAGATTAAAGGTAACAGTTCAGCCCTTACTTCTAACGGCTGAACATCATTGAAAATTCTAAAATGCAAAGTGAAAATATCAAAATAATGAGATATTTTCTTAATAATTTTGCATTTTTCAATTTAAAATTTTCATTTTTCATTGAAGTTCAGACATATCTTCAAATGGCTGAACTATTACGATTAAAGATTAAAGATAAAAAATCAAAATGACAAATAAAAAATTAAATATATTTTACAAATCGTTACTGATTTTAGCGGCAAACAGTTTTTTTACTTTTAATCTGTATTTTGCATTTTTACTTTTGATATTTTATTTTTTTTACTCTCAGCCGCCACTTCTCAATCTCAACCGCAATGAATACCACGGATGAAAGCGCCAGTGTTATAAAAAGTTCGCCTGCGGTGAGAGGAGCGGTTCTGAAGATCGGGTTTAAGACAGGAACATATATGGTTGCCATCTGGAGGAAAAATGTCAGCAAAACTGCGCCGAGAAGCGGTTTGTTGGAAAACAATCCCAGCCTGAACAACGACTCTCTTTCAGACCTTATGGCAAGCACATGCCCCATCTGGCTCAATGACAGCACGGTAAAAACCATGGTCTGCCAGTGAGTGTCCGCTGAATTTATAAACCATGCCTGGGTGAAAATCGATACACTTCCCATAAGTATCCCCACCCAGAACAAATGGCAGCCGAGACCATGCGCGAATATGCTCTCCTTCGGATGCCGGGGCGGCTTGTTCATAATGCCCTTTTCCGCGGGCTCCATTGCAAGGGCCAATCCGGGGAGCCCGTCGGTGACAAGGTTAATCCATAAAATATGGATCGGCAAAAGAGGTATAGGCAGCCCCAGAAAAGGCGGGATGAATATTGTCCATATTTCACCTGAATTACTCGTCATGGTGTACTTTATGAACTTGCGGATATTATCGAATATCCTCCTGCCTTCCTTGACCGCCTTTACAATAGTGGCGAAATTGTCATCAAGCAGTATCATGTGCGCGGATTCCTTTGATACATCAGAGCCTGTAATCCCCATTGCCACACCGATATCCGCTCTTTTCAGGGCAGGAGCATCATTGACCCCGTCGCCCGTCATTGCGACAAATTCCCCTTTATCCTGAAGCGCCTTCACTATCTTTATCTTCTGTTCAGGGGCCACCCTCGCATAGACCCTTATATCCTCGACCCTGTCTTCAAATTCTTCAAGTGAAAGTTTTTCCAGCTCCTGTCCGGTCATTACTCCGTCATTGTCATCAATTATTCCGAGCCTCCTCGCAATATTTCTTGCTGTCAACGGGTGGTCCCCTGTAATCATCACGGGTTTTATACCCGCAGTCCTGCAGATTCGGACAGATTCCTTTGCCTCCTCACGGGGCGGGTCCATAAGCCCCGCAAGCCCGATAAAAACGAGACTATCTTCAACATTGTCAGGCGTCATTTCAGCGGGCATTGCATCCCACTGCCTGACTGCAAAGGCAAGCGTTCTCAGGCCGTCATCAGCCATTTTCTCGCTTGCCGAGGTCAGTTCTTCCCTGATGGATTCCGTAAGTGCAGCAATCCCTTTCCCGGAAAGGATATGGGTCGATTTTTCAACAATGGATTCAAAAGCCCCCTTTGTGAAAGACATGGCACAGTAGGGGGAGGACCCGGAAATTTCATGGAAAGTCGTCATGCACTTTCTATCGGAATCAAAAGGGACCTCGGCAATCCTCGGTAAGTCCTTTTCAAGGAGACTCTTTTCAAATCCGTTTTTACGGGCTATTTCAAAGAGGGCAATCTCAGTCGGGTCACCGATTACATCGTTGTCTTTATCCGGAACAGCGTCATTATTGAGGGCCATAGCCGTCATAAGATAATGACGCGGGGACGCGGTGATACGGTGATACGGTGAAACAGCAGCGCTCTCCGCGTCTTCGCTCCCTCCCGTCTCCGCGTCCACAATAAGCTCACCGTCCACAAACAATTCCTCAACCGTCATCTTATTTAAAGTGAGCGTGCCCGTTTTGTCCGAGCATATATAAGTCACGGAGCCGAGGGTTTCAACGGCAGGCAGTTTCCTTACGAGTGCATTCTGCCTGACCATTTTCTTTGCCCCCAGGGCTAAAGATATTGTTACGACTGCGGGCAGGGCCTCAGGAATTGCCGCCACTGCAAGGCTTATGGCAGTGAGAAACATTAACAGCAGCTCCTCTCCCCTCATGAGCCCGGCTGCAAAGACAATGGCGCATATGGCAAGAACCGCTATGCCGAGGCGCTGCCCGAACTTTGCGAGTCTTTTTTGCAAAGGGGTCTTCACCTCTTCTTCTTCCTGGAGCAGGGTGGCGATCTTCCCGAGTTCGGTTTCCATTCCCGTGGCAACAACCATGCCTGTTCCGCGTCCGTATGAAACAACGGTCCCCTTGTAAGCCATATTTTTCCTGTCCCCGAGTGGTATCGGTTCCCCGGAAAATGTCTCAACGGTTTTTTCAACCGGCACGGATTCACCCGTAAGCGCAGCCTCTTCAATCTTCAATTGAGCGGATTCAATAAGCCTTATATCAGCAGGCGCTATCCTGCCTGCCTCAAGCATTACAATATCCCCTGGAACAAGTTCGGAGGCATGGACGCTTATTATGTTATTATCCCTGAGTGCTAAAGCTGTCGGGGCAGCCATTTGCTTCAATGCCTTCATGGCCTTTTCCGCCCGGTACTCCTGAACAAAACCGATAATTGCATTCAGGATTACGATGACTACAATAGCAATAGTGTCAACCAACTCCCCGATAATTCCCGAAACCACTGCAGCAGCCATCAGCACCATGATCATGAAATCCTTGAACTGGTCAAGGAACATCATGAATAGCGTTTTCTTTTTAACTTCCTTTAATTCATTCGGGCCGTATTCAAGAAGTCTTTCAGCAGCCTCCTCGGAGGAAAGGCCCCGGTCGGAGGACTTCAACAACTCAAAGTTTTCTTTAATATCTTTCTGATACCAGTTCAATATCCGCCTCTGTTTATATTTTTTATATTTCCGGTTTAATCTTGACCGGGGGGAACGATTTCCCGCTCTGCCAGAGCATGGTATTGTACTATAAAATCAGGCCTCTTGCAAAAGTATCGAGGGGATTGCCATTGTTGTCATACCCGCGAAAGAGGCTATCCGGAAATCTTTGATTTTAAAAAACCCCCGGAGATCAGGAGGTCTGAGGCTATTCAATCACCCCTGACCCGTCAAGTCTTAAATCTGAATCAAGGGCTATTGCCTTTTGCTTCGTCAGTGCATCAATTTTCCTGAGAGGTCTTTCCAGCATATTGCTTCTTGTTGTAACAAGGGAATCATATTCCTTCCTGGCGGCATCTATCTTTTCTCCCATCATGCTGAATTTATCCTTGTAGAAATTCCATTGCTTGTTGAACTCCTCCAGGAGTTTGAGTATCTCAGAGGCAGTGCGTTCGAGGCTGAAGTTCTTTGTGGCCTCCCTGATCACTGCCAGGACTGCATAGAGTGTAAAAGGTGAACATAAAATAACCTTTTGTCTCAATGCCTCATCCATGATTGTTGTATCGGATTCATTGATAAAACCGTACACCTGCTCATTCGGAATAAAAATAATTACATAATCCACTGTGTTGTCGGAGGGGTTGATATAGCCAGGCCTCTTCGGTATCTCCCGGATCATGGTCTTCATGTTTTTCAGGAGTTCGTCCCTGTACCGTTTCCTGTCATGGTCGGATGAGGCATCAAGATACTTCAGGTAATTGTCTAGTGGAAACTTCACATCCATGTGTATCTTCATGTGATTCGGCATCAGGAATGTGTAGTCAGGCCTGCCTGATGAATCGTCCAGGGTTTTCTGCGTAGTATAGTTAATGCCCTCGACCAGTCCCACGAGGTTGATAATGTCCTCTGCCATGCGCTCTCCCCACTCGCCTCTTTTTTTGGAGCTCGCAAGCGCCTGCTTGAGATGCTCTGTAGTGTCTCGCAGCCTTAATGTAACATCCTCGTGTTTTTTAATAAGGGTGGAGACTTCTATATTTCCTTTGCCGACATCCGCAATTTTTTGTTTGACATCGGAAAGTGTTTTATCCATCTCTTTTATGCTTTTATCAATAAGTTCTTTCTTGCCTTCAAGCTCTTTAGAGCCTTCAACAGCGCCGGCTTTTAATTTTTCTTCGGCAAGCTTTAAAAACTCGGAGGAATTTTTTGAAAGGGCTTCCAAAGAAATAGTGCTGAATTTATCCAGCAGTTCTTTTTCCATTGTCTGGATGTTTTTTTCAGCCTCATGATATTTAGCCTCAAGCGCAGCCCTGATCTGCGACTCATTCTGCAATTCATTCTGAGTCCGGGCAAGTTCCCCGGTTTTTTGTTCAATCTGCTGTCTCAGCTCATTATTTATCGCTTCTGCGGTTCTTGCCTCTCCCTCAGCCTGGGCCACCTTTTTCGAGAGAACAATATAAAGAATAAGCGATGCCAGAACACTGCCGATTACAAGACCTGAAATAAGCAATCCGATATCCGTTGACATAGTCATTTAATTATCCTTTTGTTTTTTAGTAACAGTCTGTTCCTTGTCAAAAAACTTTTTTACGTCATCAATATTATGCACAATATCCATCTCCGGCAGGGAGGAGACAATGCCTCTTCCGTATGAACTACTGATAAGCCGGGTATCCAGTATAGCAGAAACCCCGTAATCCTCAACCCCTCTTATCAGCCGGCCGAATCCCTGTTTTAAAAGGAGGATGGCGGATGGGAGCGCGAGTTCCGTAAACCACCGCCCCCCCAGCCTCCTGCACCTTTCGTCATACACAGGGTCTCCCGGTGAGCCAAAGGGCATCTTTACAATAACCACGAGACTCAAATCTTCACCTTTTATATCAATCCCCTGCCAGAAGGTGGCAGTAGCAAGGATCACGGAACCAGGGGTTTCCCTGAACCACTTAATCAGTCTTGCCGGCGGCATATCGCCCTGGGATTTAAACGGGTAGCTTATGTTGATATTTTCCGATACAAAGCGAAGGTGGCTGTAAGAAGTGAAAAGCACAAGCGCCCTTCCCTTCGATGCATTGATAAGCCCTTCAATAACCCCAAGACCCTTATGCTGAAAGGCCTCATTATTCTCTTTCACAGGCGAGGGCAATTCTTTATCAATATAAAGAAGCGACTGTTTTTTGTAATCAAATGGAGAACCCGCTATCATTTCACTGAAATCCGTAATACCCAACCTTTCTCTTATAAAACTGAAATTCCCGCCTGTTGTCAGTGTGGCGGACGTCATGATTACACTCTCATAGGCGCTTATCAGTTGCTTGAACGGGGCCTGGGATTCAACGATATTACTTCTGAGTTCCATAATTTTTTTATTCCCTGACATGTAATAGACCTTATTCTCATCCCTTTGCTCAATAAAATCTTCAATATCATTTTCGAGAGAATTCAGATAATTGATAGTTGTCGTAATCCTGTCCTTTGTTTCTTCTTTATCAGCCGATTCCTGATAGCCGGATAACTTCTTCGCCGTTTTTTTAAGAGACAGGGCGCCTTTAAGGTTTTCCAGTCCGTCAACAACGGCAGCGGGCAGGGGGCTGACATGCCCGGACAACAGGGGTTTTTCTTTAAAAAACATATCCAGCGGCTGAAATAAATGATCAACCGGCATCTTCAGTCCCCTGAGCCTGTAGAGAAGCCATGCAATTCGTGAATAACTCAGGCCACTGCCCAGCGCATGCGAGATAATATTTTCAAGCTGATGCGCCTCATCTATTATCAAACGGCCGTGAAAAGGAAGGAGCTTGAAATCGGATAGCAGGTCATAAACGAAAAGGTGGTGGTTGACGACCAGGATATCCTTTTTATGCAGATTCCTGTAATGCCTGTAATAGAAACATTTACCGAAAAACTGGCACCGGCTAACGCCGCAGTCGTCCGGGTCACCACAGACCTTCTGCCAGAAACCAGGGACAAATGAAAGCTCTTCCTTATCGCCTGTCTCCGTGCCGGAGACCCACTCGATAAACTTCTTATAGGGCTTCCCGAGTTCGGGCTGAAACTCCCGCTCCCTCTTTAAACAGAGATAATTGTTCTTCCCTTTAAGGATTGCAAAGGAGAATTTCCGGGGCAGTATCTTTTGAAGGAAAACCAGGTCTTTATTCACGAGTTGATCCTGAAGGGCTATGGACGCTGTTGACACAACGGTCTTTTCATTTGAGAGTATCGCGGGTATAAGATACGCAAAGGATTTTCCCACCCCTGTGCCTGCCTCCACAAGAAGTCTCCCGTTCTTTCTGAAACAGGCAAAAATCCCCTCAGCCATCTCAACCTGTTGATGCCTGTTTTCATAGTCAGGGAGTGTCTCCTTCAATACATTGAATGCGGCTGCTAATTTGTTCAAGTAAATCTCCTGTTTCAACTGCTCAGGGTCAGAGCGGCAAAGGCACACAGGCACAGAGTTTAAAAGAAATATAATGGAAGTTTTTATCTTTTTCTTTTATTTTGTCCCTTTGATACTTTGTGTCTCTGTGCCTGCCCGAGCAGTTTCTTTATAATCCAGCAACTTCTGCCTGACATATACCAGGTGTTGAAGGAATGCCGTAAATGCCCTGTACAGCTTGGCGTTATCATCCTCCAGGCTTTCCAGCAGTGCATCGCAAAAGAAAAATGTACAGCGGAACGGTCTCTGCCATCTTTCACGTGAACATCCCTTTTCATCCAGGAAACGGCAGGGGTCTGTTTCTTCCCGACCGGACGGATTATGAGAGATGTCTGCGCCGAGGGGTCCCAGGAAAACGAGGTCATTATTGTCATAACGCCCGTGTTTATCAATGCAGCAGACCTTTTCACATGCAGGGCAGACTATTGAAGTATGTTTCTCTATAAAAGGAGAAACAGCGCTGAATGCAAGTTTAAGTTCATTGGCGAGTTCCGTTTTGTCTTCAGTCCGGATATGGTTCCGGTTATTTCTTCCCATAAGTTTTATGTCATAAGTGATTCTTATGCAGGTAAATAAACCCTATTTTATAAAATCTATCATTTATTTGTAACCCTCTTCCCTGGAATACCACGGGAGAGATATAGATACGCATAAGTAAGCCGACAATGAACACCTAAAAAAAGGGGGCATCAATCCCGGGATTTTCTCAGGGTTTTGCTGTATGTCGGCAAAGCTACTAAACAAACTCCGGCACAATTCCCCAGGAGTGCCGAAGTAACGATTATATTCCGGTTTAATGCCATATCCATTCAACAGCATTAAAATATTCCGTTTGGTGGCAACAGGTGTAACAGGGAATATTTTCGGCAGCAATGGGAGGAAATACCTTTGCAGGCCGGGTCAATGATTATTACAGGGGAAACAAGGTCGCCTTCTTTAAGTCATCAGGGCTTAGGAGTCGCCCAAAAACAACTTCACAATTCAATTCTTTTTATCACCGCTACTTCGCTGCAGTCCGGGAACTTCGGACATTTAAGGCAATCCCCCCAGATTTTGTGAGGCAGGTCATTTTTATCAATGTCCTCAAACCCTAACTCCTTAAAGTAATCAGGATGATATGTTAATGCAAAGACTTTGTTTACACCAATATTCCGGGCGTCTTTCAGGCAGTATTTGATAAGTTTTTTGCCCACGCCCCGACGCTGGTAGTTTCCGGCAACGGCAACAGACCTGATTTCGGCAAGGTCTTCCCACAGGACATGAAGTGCGGCAACTGCAACCACTTTTTCATTTTCCGCACATATGACATAATCACGCAGGTTCTCGTAAATCTCATTTAAAGAACGCGGCAGCATATCATCTTTCTTTGCAAACTTATTCACGAGTGAATGTATTGCCTTAACGTCTTTGATATTTGCTTTTTTAATCTTCAACTTTTACCGGAACCCTCAGGAAATTTTTTCAATGACCCGCCTCTTTGTTATAAAGATTAATTAAAATCCCTTCCCTTAATCCGTAATTGCTTACCCTGATCTCCTTAAAACCAAAGACCTCCATCAGTTTAAAAAGTATAAGTGTTCCCGGCACTATGATGTCAAGCCTTGCCGGCTCAAAAGGTATGTGCCCTGCCCTTTCACTTGAGGATAACCGGGAAATTTCAGAAAAGATATTTTTCACATTATCTATTGTTAATTTGAAATTATGGATTTTATTGTGGTCAAACTTCGTAAGGTTTTGAGACATAGCGGCTAATGCTGTTATTGTACCGGCAGTGCCGATAAAAACCGTATCGCGGGTAAAAAGCTTTTTGAAAGGTTTTACTGTCGAGTTTATTTTTTGAAGAATTTCCTCTTCCATATGTTTTAAATCTTCACTCAACGGGGGATCATTAATCATGTATTTCCCGGCCAGGTATACAACGCCCAGATTAAAGCTGTGAATCAGTAAAGGTTTCCTGCGTGCATTAAATATTAATTCCGTACTCCCTCCTCCAATATCGACCATAAGCGCTGTTTCCGGCGGGGCCATATCTATCAGCATCCCGGCGGCGCTTAACTTTGCCTCCTCTTCTCCTGAAATGACTTCAATCTCAAAACTAATTATTTCCCTTGCTTTCCCGAGAAACTCACCACTGTTTTCAGCCTCTCTGAGAGCGCTTGTGGCTACCGCTGATGTTTTGTATACATGATATCGGGATATAATATCATTAAATTCTTTAAGGGCTGTTATACTTTTGTCTATTGCCTCTCTTTTGATAAAACCATTATCATGAATCCCTTCGCCAAGCCTGGTCATTATCCTTTTCGAACAGAATTCCTTAATTGAATAACTGTTTTGAAATGAGTCGGGCTGAACCTCTGCAATAAGAAGCCGAAACGTGTTTGTTCCCATATCTATTGCTGAAAGTGTTTTTCCCACGATGAAATTATAACTAATGCAGAGAGGAATGCGCTATTAAGAACAGGCATATTTTTTTATTTAATATTTATCTTGTGTAACTTGTGTTAAAGTAAGACTACATTAAAAATTGCAAAGCCTCACGGCTTTTAAAAACTTCGATGCTTTTTTGCTACAGGAGGTTTTGGAGAAAGCAGAGATTATCTTGAGCTAATGACATTGAAAAGGGAGAATATAAACTATGGTGGAAATAAAAGTCCGTGGGAGTAATATAGAAAAAGCGATTAAAGATTTGAAAATCAAACTTAGCAAGGAAGGTGTTTTCAAGGAATTAAAAAAGAGAAGATTTTATGAAAAACCCTCTGTCAAGGAAAAGCGGAAACGAATCGAAGCACGAAAGGCAAGGATGAAGGCATCGAAATTCAAAAGACATGCCTGAAATTGATAAACCCGGATTCTCCCTGTCGGTCATGAACGATTGACAGGCGAAGTTTTATAAGATCATAGTTTTAACCTGCATTCCGCAGGTTGGGAACCCATGGTTTTGAGTTTTTTCAAATGTCATTAATCAGCGGTTCCCGCCCGGAATTTATTTTATAGAGCCTGCGCATAAACTCCAATATAACCACGAAGGTCACGAAGAAAAGCATTGTGAACTACCCTGCGGCAGAGACCGCAGGGTGTTATATTTATAAATAAATAAGCGGATAAACAGATTCTTCGTGATCTTCGTGTCCTTCGTGGTTGATAATAATCTGTAAAATCCCGGGCTGAACCGTTAACTGTCGTAACTGTCCGGATATTTGTTAATGCGTAAGCTCCCGGTAATGAGTTCTCGGTAAAATAATATTATCGGCAAAAACACTGACGCCTCAGAATAATCCATGCTTACAGCCGCTGTTGAGCGCTGATTATTTACTTTAAAGCTGATAGCCTGAACTATCGGTTCATACTATTTCGGCAACAAAGCTTTTCCGGCGCTTCCTGAAATATCCAACAATTTTGAGATAAAGTGAGATATAAAGGGATATTTGGCTGATATTAGCTGGTAATACCCTTTTTTTGCCGGAAAGAAGCCTTGTTTTAGTAATCAATTAATATTATATTAGCACTCGCCACTTTAGAGTGCTAAAACAACTTTAAAAATGTTAAACCCAGAATAATCTAAAAAAGAAAGGAGAGTTGATATGAACTTTAAACCACTGAAAGACAGACTTTTAGTAAAATACTCTGAGGAGCCTGAAAAAAGCTCGGGAGGAATCTATATCCCTGAGACTGCAAAAGAGAAGCCTCAGAGAGGAGAAGTAGTGGCGGCAGGTCCGGGCAGGATTACGGATGACGGTAAATTGCAGAAAATGGAAATCAAAGTCGGCGATATAGTGCTGTTTGAAAAATACTCCGGATCTAAAATTAACATTGAAGATCAGGAGTACCTCATTATCA
Organism: Nitrospirota bacterium; assembly: GCA_011040095.1. Lineage (GTDB taxonomy): Bacteria > Nitrospirota > Thermodesulfovibrionia > UBA6902 > UBA6902 > BMS3ABIN06. Next base: position 2,246 of record DRDE01000004.1, on the reverse strand, counting down.
GAGAGGACGATATTTTAGGAACAATAGAAAAATAAAACTATAAAATTTGTGACGTTGAAACTAAGGAGGATTAAATGGCAAAACAGTTACTTTTTGGAGAAGATGCGAGAAGATCAATACTTAAAGGGCTGACCACTTTAAGTGACGCAGTAAAATCAACACTGGGGCCAAAGGGAAGAAACGCGGTTCTTGATAAAAAATTCGGCGCCCCGACAATCACCAAGGACGGCGTAACCGTAGCCAAGGAGATTGAACTTAAAGACCCTTATGAAAACATGGGCGCCCAGCTTGTAAGGGAAGTCGCCAGCAAGACATCGGATGTAGCGGGTGACGGCACAACCACCGCCACAGTGCTTGCATATGCCATCTATAAAGAGGGAATGAAGCATGCGGCTGCAGGCGCAAACGCCATGGAAGTCAAAAGGGGCATTGAGAAGGCTGTTGAGGCTATTGTCGGTGAGTTGAAGAAAAACAGCAAATCAATCCAGGATAAAAAAGAGATCGCACAGGTGGGAACAATCTCTGCGAATAATGACCCTGAGATCGGCAATTTAATTGCAGATGCAATGGACAAGGTTGGCAAAGACGGTGTCATTACGGTAGAAGAGGCAAAAAGCATGCTGACAACGCTTGACGTGGTAGAGGGCATGCAGTTTGACAGGGGTTATATCTCGCCTTATTTCGTAACCGATGCCGAGAGAATGGAATGCTCCATCGAAGATGCGATGATCCTGATCCACGAAAAAAAGATAAGCTCAATGAAAGACCTTCTCCCTATTCTCGAGCAGACTGCAAAGATGGGAAAACCTCTCATGATAATCGCCGAAGAAATAGAAGGGGAAGCGCTTGCCACACTCGTTGTAAACAAACTCCGCGGAACACTGCAGGTATGCGCTGTCAAGGCCCCCGGCTTTGGTGAAAGAAGAAAGGCAATGCTTGAGGATATCGCCATACTCACAGGCGGAACCTTGATATCGGAAGACCTGGGCATAAAACTCGAGAACATCAATGTAAACGATCTCGGCAAGGCCAAAAAGATCACTGTTGACAAGGAAAACACAACAATAGTTGAAGGAGCGGGCGACGCAGACAAAATCAAAGGCCGCGTAAAACAGATAAAAGCGCAAATTGATGAAACCACCTCTGATTATGACAGGGAAAAATTGCAGGAGCGGCTTGCCAAAATTGTAGGCGGTGTTGCTGTAATAAATGTCGGCGCTGCTACCGAGACTGAAATGAAAGAGAAAAAGGCGCGCGTTGAAGATGCACTCCATGCAACACGGGCAGCTGTTGAAGAAGGCATAGTGCCGGGCGGCGGTGTTGCCCTGTTAAGGACAATCCCTGCATTAGATAATTTGAAGCTCGAAGTGGACCAGCAAATCGGCGTAGATATATTAAGAAGGGCTCTTGAAGAGCCGATTCGCCAGATTGTAAACAATGCAGGGCTTGAAGGCTCCGTGGTTGTCGACAAAGTAAAGAATAATGACAATACCAATTTCGGGTTTGACGCCAATACCGAGAAGTATGTGGATTTGATAGAAGCGGGTATTATCGACCCGACAAAGGTCACAAGGTATGCCCTGCAGAATGCAGCTTCCGTGGCAGCATTAATGCTGACAACGAGCGTAATGATTACCGATATTGTTGAAGAGACAAAAGCCTCTGAAATGCCGCCTGCAGGTATGGGTGGTATGGGCGGAATGGGCGGTATGTACTAAAACAGCCCGGACGCATAAGCAATCCCCAAAGGGTGAGGATCATTCCTCACCCTTTTTTATTTACCTGTAACCGCCCGGGCGCAAAGTGGCAAAGGGTTACAGAAATACAAGAAAAGTTTTTCATCCGCTTTTTCACTTTGTGCCTTTGTGCCTACCTGAATAGTCACTGAAAATCAAAGAAACTATTAAGACCTAAATTGAGCGATTCTTAGTACTCTTTCCTTTATTCTGTCATTCCGACTTGTTCGGAATCGTTCCCCTGTCTTTAAGAAAGATTCTGGACAAGCCAGAATGACAGACTTTATTTTTCACCCAATGGGTGATTTTGGGTATATCTTAAAAATGTTTATTTTCAATACATTAACTGGTTTTTGTGTAACTTCTCAAAAAGTTGAGGTAAAAAATGGTGCATTTCCGGAAATTGTGTTACATTTCAAGCATCATTTATGCTAAAATCTGCGATATGGAAATGGAAATAAAGTATCAAGGTAGTGATGCTATAAGCCAGGACGTTCAATATTCAGCGTC
>DRDE01000003.1 GCA_011040095.1 Nitrospirota bacterium | reverse complement strand
GCTTTTTGAATAAATCTTTTTCGATCTTATGTATCGCATCCCCGCTTTTGTAACCCTCTTTGACTATCGAGATGACTGTATTGGCGTAATCCTGTATTTCCTGTTCCTTGATGCCGGCGGCTTTTTCGGTTATCATATGCTTCGGTAGACTCCTTCTTCAATTTGTGAACATCTGTTCATGGTTGAATTGTTTGCAAGGGGGAGTCTACCTTATTTTGCTCTGTGAATGATAGTTTTTCCAGAGCGGGAGGCGGGTTACACCCTTTGTCGGGATGTGTCCCTATTTTTCCCGCCGGAGCTTATCATCACTCTTTTCAACACCTGATTAAAATATCATTATTTTACGGGTTCATTCAAATGTGAGGATACAGCCTAACCAGAACGTTTTTTCTTCATTTTCCAGACTGCATATTCGGCATCAGGTTCATGAATTGCCGGGAATCTGTCCATCCATGATAAATCTCTGCCGATTACAAGTTCTTCCATCGTTGCATGATGTGTATTGGACATGGGTGTCAGGCGCATTTGAAATCCATGGCGCCGGGCCATTACCTTAACTTCTTCCGCATTATCATATGTAATTAAGAAATCACCCTTTAATGTTTCACATATTTCAAACAATCGTTCATGGTCGATATCATAATGTTTGTACAAACGCTTGCCTGCTTTCTTTCCGCCGGCAGTGTACGGAGGGTCTATAAAGAAGATTGCATCCCGGCTGACGGCAAATTTCTGCATGACTTTTAATCCGTCATCGCATCGAAAATCTATTTTGTTCGCCATATAACTCAAGCACTTAAACCTTTTCGCGAGCGTGGCCGGATACCAGCGTGAGCTTATTCCCTTGCCATTTTCTCCGTACTTGAGAAAGCCCGAACCCTCGGCAAGGATGCCTCCGTGGAATGTCCTATTCTTGAGAATCGTCTGAAATGCTTTTTCCCTTTGCGTATTCGGAGACAGCTTTATCTCTTTTATAACGTTCTCTTTGGTTAGCTCGAAAGTTAGAATTCGATCGGCTATCCATTCTGCATCGCCATTGACAACGGATTCCCAGACTGCTGCAATATCATCGTCCAGTTCAACCATAACCGCTTTCCGGACCAGATTTTCAAACAGGGCGGTAAGGCTGATAATCCCTCCGCCGGCAAAGGGTTCAACAAGAATACCCGGCTTCGATTGCATATGCGCAATCCAGCTTCTGAATGTCGGCACAAACCAGGTCTTCCCACCCGGATACCGGAAAGGGCTTCGCTGAGGAACAGAAGCCACATTAACCGGTTTCGGCTTTTCTATTATCTCTGATAACTCCGGATATAGCACAGCTTGCCTGCGTGCAATCATTTAAACGGCCTCTCTATAACTTTGTTTACAGGGGGTGTTTCCATACGGTCGTCCAGTTTTTCCTGAAGCAGCCTCATGAAATCCTCAACTTTTCCGGGTGACGGCGTTGTGATAGAAAGAAGGGCAGGTTCAAACCCGGTGAATACTTCATCCACTTTTTTGAGTGTATATCTCTCCGCTTCCTGTCCTTTTTCCTTTATCAGCTTCAGATCATAGATAAACCATGCAATATCAGCTTTGGATTTGGATACTTTTTTAAGTTTGGGTAAAGTGGCAAAGAAACTCTTATTCAATGCTACCGCGATCTTCTTTTTCCAATTATGAAGAATTCCACCCTTAAAAAGAAGCTGAGGGACAAGCCTCTTCCGGGATGATGAAAGGTAATCAGGCCGGGGATAGTTGGGTTCTTTCGACCAATTCATCGAAGCCCGGTTTTGTGGATCTTTCATGAAGTACTCAAACGGTTCGCGCACATTCCCGGAAATGTATACTGCCTGTATTTCAAGGGCGCCGAAATCATATATTTTGCCATTGTCATCATAAGCGACCAGTATGACATCGATATTTCCGGCGGACTTCCCGAGAGAGTCATTTAATCGCACCTCTGTAAGGGTACTCCATTTTGTCGTCTCCTTAAAAAGAAAGCCGGCTGCGTCATCGGTTATAATCCAGTCCTCGCGAAACCGGACCGGACATGTGATAACCTGCTGATTTTCATGATAAATCGAACAGACGGCAAGAGGGTTTTTTGCTTTATCTTTCGTACAATTCGGGACTTTGTTGTTAAAGGGGCATAAACGTCGGGAACGGTATCGATTTGCCTTTTCAGAGTAATCCGTAGTCAAGTGACCGAAGACCTCTGCCAGTGGTTGTCCTATATCAGCCATGATGCTATCCTTTAAGACATGGGTGTTTAATGTGTTATCCTATCAATATTCATAAAAAAATTCCAATGCAGTTTTTTTATCTTTTTTGAAAATTTACATCTTCACCAAAAAAGGGCCTGAGGGCCTGGGGTCGAAACAGTGAGGGTTTGGGATCGAATCTTTCATTGTGACAGTATCGCCTCTATTCTGCTCAACGAGAAAAATCGTGGTTTTATTTTCCGAGTTTATCTTCCTGTATTTGCCGGGTGGAGGTTCCGACTTATCGGGGGTGGTGTGGAGAGCGGGAGGGAAAACCTCCCGCTTATCCGATTATGTTTACTTTTATTTGTCGTTTGTCAAGCCCCAATCAGTATCCGTTCCTCAATCAGCAATCCTTCGTCTTCTTGACTTCCTTAAGTATCGAACATAAAATAAAAGCAGTTTAAACCGTACACTTATAAAGGAGATATTTTTATGGGCACAGCTAAAAAAATCTTGGGTCATCCTTTTATCCCTATTACCACATTTATAGAATACAAACAAAAGTTAGCAGAACTAAAAGCTGCCCTCCATATAAAAAAGGCATCTATTGCCGAAGCGCGCAGGATTCTCGACAAATATGTAAATCCTTCTCACAAACTCAGTGACGATATACTACACATGAGAGAGGAGTAACCCTTTTTGAACTATTTCTATCTTGACGCCAGCGCATGGGTGAAACTGTGGGAATAATTAAAAGACACATTGACTTCACCCGGTCATAAAATCGTTCTGTTCACTGC
>DRDE01000002.1 GCA_011040095.1 Nitrospirota bacterium | reverse complement strand
GCGAAAAGCCATATCAATGGGTGAGTCCTGCATATATGTCAGGGCAGCGGCATAAAAGGCCGCGCCCGAGGCATTGGCATTTTCGGGGTGAGTTCCGCTGCCGAACATACCCCACTCCGTAAGTAAATTCTCACCAGTCAGAGAGTGCTTATCCATTTCTATCTGCCACGCCTCCCCCTCGGTCATAAAGATCTCAGGTATTCCGTAGTTGTAGAGATGCCAGGAGATAAAATCAGGGTCAAGCCCTTTGTTCGCACAATACTCAAGGAATGCTGTGCGCCACTCACGATCTATACCTGCAAAACCGCAGCAACCAATCTTCAGGTCAGGGTAATAACCCTTTAGAATGGAGAATACCGTGTCAAAAAATGCAAACCACTGCTCACGGGTACCGGCCCAGAAAACGGAAAGATCCGGTTCATTGAAAATCTCCCAATACCGGATATTGTAATAATGGCCGTTGTCCCAACCTTCATTAAAATGCATAATGATGCGGCGAGCTGCTTCAGCCCAGCGCACAGGGTCAGTCCCAGGGTCAAGAGGAGGATAAGAAAAACTACGGCCAAGACGATACAACACGTTGTAGCCTCCGTTCACTGCCTCAGCTATCAGTGGATCAATAGCGGAAAAATCGTAGTTAGCAGGATCAGTTATGTCACCAGCACCGGTATCTCCGTAAATCTGAGGAATGTCACCGGGTGAAGGTACCCCTCCCCCGGCCATGTCATGTACCCGAAACCAGGTCAGCCCGATTTCGTCAGCCGCAAGACTCAAGTCCTTATCCCATTTATAGGAATATGGTCCGGCATTCACTCCGTCATAGAGGCCGCGAAAGGAGCCCATCTGTGAACCGCTGTCCACAGTAATCGTCTTTGAACTGTCCTGACCTGTAGATGAACTGCTGCTGCCATTACCGCTTTCGCCTCCGCAGCCTAACATCATGCCGAACAGGAGAAAACAGAAGATAACTTTGCATCTGGATCTCTTTAGTTTCACTGTATCGCCTCTACAAATACCGGGATTCCCTCAGGTGTTACTGTTAGCTCCCGTTAGTTACCGGCCAACTTCTGTCTCAGGGGAATCAAAAGGATTTTCAGCTTCAAAAACAGCGGCCAATTCCGATGGAGTAACAAACTTCACATTCGCGCCATTATTAACCCGCGCCTGTATGGCATCCATGATCGACTCCAACCCAAAACCCTCTCCTTCAAAAGGATTTCCGCCTGCAAGCAGGTTGTAATCATTCCACACCCCGTTTGAGTGTTCCGCAAAGGCAAAAAAATAGATATTCCCGCTGTCAGCATCTAATGACCGTGCCTGAAGCGTCTGATCAAACCTTTTAACGGCTTCATCGGGTGTTTCACACCTTGAGGTATTCCCCTGGCAATTCCCTGTGACAGTGCCGTTCATATCGATCTTTATGATCTGCACACCGTCATCATAGACCGCGCGATAAACATAATAGGACGGCCGGGAATTATTAATACCGGGAGGCTCATCCTCAATGTGCCCGTCATGGTCTTCAAAGGATATGAGATATCCGAGGGCAGAGGCTTCATGGTCAATTATATACTCAGCATAAGCGTCTCCCAAAGCGTCTTTCTCCAGTTTCCAGCCTCCGGTATAAGTCTTACCGTTATTGACCTTTAGTCCATTATGCAATGCCTGTTCCGCAAAATAGTGCATATCCTGGAATTTTATCCTGACCCCCTGTTCTGTCTGCGGACTCCGGTACCAGCAAAAACTGTTCCCCGAGTAGTAATTTGCATGCCCCTGAATGCCGAACTCATTCCCAAGGGCCAGATAATTATATTTATCAAATGCCTTTCCACCATACATTGGGTCAGCATACGTCTGCCACCACTCCCCTGCGGGCTCGATAAAGAGCTTTGGTTTTTGACCACGGGAATCAGCATAATTCAGCAGGATTTCGTATATAAGGTCATTCCCGGCAATATCTAATGAGTAAGAGGGATCGGCTTTACTTCCCGCGCCCGGCAGTGGAAGTGTCTGATATATGGTTGATGTTAAACAGTCAGGGTCACCTTCAGAAAAACCTATATCTCCCTCGACATGGTTCATTATGACAACATAAACAGGCTTTAAAGTATCGGTCCGGGTCGTATTGTTATCGCTTCCGCCTCCGCAGGAGGTTATTACAATGAGCATTAATGCTGCGGTTATTTTTATAATATCGAACATAAATCCTCCGGTTTATACTGGATTTATCTATGTATAAAAATCTGTTCCTTGTCTATTTAGACCAATAAAAATTTAAAAGGTTTATTCCGTTAGAAAAAAGTCCTGCCAGGACTTTCTAATGGGGTTTACTCCTTAGAAAAAAATCCCGCCTTTTTCTCTTTCACCGCCTGAGGCGGAGGAAACAGAGGCGGGTCTGACGGAATTTAATGGGAAGGCAAAGAACAGGAGACGAGTCAGCACCTCTACAGCTTAACATCATGCTGAAAAGGAAAATTCCGGCAACCGCGTTAGTTGATCAAGCCGCTTCCTGCCGCGGTTATATCAGTTCTCAGTTACCATTAAAGGATTTTCTCCGACGGAAACAGTGACTTCACCACCCACAGCATTAACGTCAAACTGCTCAGAAAAAAAACCGGATTCATTGACATCGATCATATCAATCACATGAACTGAATCTGCAGTTACGCTAAAGGTCAAATCCTGTCTGACGCCTTCTGTCCATAAGACAAAAACACGCCGGCTGTCCGCTTTAAGCAGGTATTCGTAACCCCAGCGATTCGCGTTCTCATCGGTAAGGGACATTTCTCCGATCTGAACAGCAACAGTTGAGTCTGTTTTTTCAGCAAGGAGCTTATATGCCCAGTAGATATTTCGGCGGGCATTGAAACCGTCAGTTGCGCCTTCTGGTACGGGTTCGGTGTTCTGCTCACCATCGCCGATCAGGCCAATGGAGTTAAAAAAACTGCCTGTATCTCCCATGAAGGCATACCTGTCCATTAGCAGGCTCCAGAAAAACCTGCTCAGTCCATTTGCACGGGACCAGCAGATCCGTTTGACAAGAAAGCGCGCCTGTTCTTCAAGGGTTTGATAAGGTCTTAAAGCCGTAGTAGTGCTGCCCGGCTGGCCTGTGTGAGTAGCATTTTCTCCTGTCCAGATCTCAACGTCACTCATGCCGTTTGCATCAAGGAAAGCGCGGGCCTCTTCCAAGTGTGTCATCTTCCAGTCAATGGCATCGCCCCACTCGTGCAGATCAACCGCATCAATTTTACCTTTAAGCGCAAGGACAGTCGGTTCCCACCATTCGTCCAAAGAACTTGCCGGCATATGAGAAATAAGTACGATCCCGGCGTCCGGGTCTGCCGCATGAGCGCCTTCTTCAATAAGTTCATAATATTGGACATACTCTTGCCGGGTACGTCCGCCTTCAGTCCAGTTCGGCCATTCATTTCCTGCCTGCCAGTATTTAACACGCACAGGAGAGTCTGCTTCTACATCACCTGTTCCATCGCCGTCATACCGTTCAACTACGTCCTGAACAAACTTCCTGAACTTATCAGGATAATCAAGAGGATCACGCTGGTCCGACTGTTGTCCGGTGTCAAAGCCGATAAGGGCGTGTATGTCGTTTCCGGATTTGTAAATACTGATAAGGGTCTTGTCGGTTCCCCGTGAATCCCAGTCATAATCATCGGGGTTGTCCGGATCCGGATCAACTACATCCCAGATCAGCAGGGTATTGCGACGGGTGAAACGCGCATTAATGGTCTGCATATGACCGCTTACCCACTCAAGGTATTCGTCATCAGTAAATCCCTTTTTCTGCTGAAAAAAAGGCGCCGGTGAATATGCACCGTGAATTCCAAAGGATGAAAGTTCATTTGCCGGCACACTGCCGTCTCCTCCACCTGTGCCCTGCTGAGATGAGCTATCACTACCCCCGCTACAGCCTATCATCACACTGAGGAGAAAAAGACAGAATATAACTTTGTATTTGGTTTTTTTTAATTTCACTGTGCCGCTTCCACAAACACAGGATTCTCATCAAGAGTTATTGTTACCTGCACACCAGATACTGTTTTTGTTTCTGTCTTAAAGAAATCAGGATAGTCATTCTCATTCAGGTCCGCTCCGCTGTCTGCATTCGGAACTGCTGTGGTAATTAAGGCATCTCCTGTGAAATCAACATTGAAAGTAATTGTCTTGCTAACACCAGTGTCATCAAAATAATCCCACCAGGCAACATAAACAGACTCGCCGCCTTTTAGAAATTTATAAATATAGACATTGCCTAATTCCTGAATGACTTGAATGTTGTCCCAGTCAGAACCTTCGAGTTTCTCAGTCATGAGCTTATAACTGTAATAGCCGAGTTTCTTTATTCCCAGACCCAGGTCATCACTAAATGCTCCGTCATATATCAGACCGGTATGGTCAAAATATCCGTTATTCTGCTTAAAACCTTCCATTAATCCAAAGGCAGGAAAGATTTTCTTAACCCCGAAAGACAGAGGATAGACAAAACGCTTTAAATAGTCTCCTGCCTGCTGACGCTCGGACTGATACGGCTGTAATATACCGGGCATATCTACCGGATCACCTGAGTAAGAACCCATCTCGGTTATCCATACAGGGATATTCCAAAAATTATATTCATTGAGTTGAGACCTCACAAGGTCATACGCGGCCTTACTTTTACGATAATCGCCGTCAGCAGACCCGTACCAGTGAAAATCAAATATATCAACATACTGACCGTTCAGATCAGATAAAATTTGTTGAGCATACACTGCAAAATTGTTAGCAAAATTCTGGGGAAACCCGGTTGCCCCGCCTATGAGAACCTGACAGTCCGGACAAGCCTCTTTGATAGCCATATATGTTATCCGCTGCAACTCTGCATAACCTGTTTTTGTCAGCGCATCCGGTTCATTATCCACCTGCCAGTATTTAATGGGATTGGGGAAAACACCACCGTTGAAATCTTCTTCACCGATACCGTCCCCGTCATAACGTTCTACCGTGGCTTTGACAAAAGCAGTGTATTTGTCTTCATCAACCGGCAAATAACTGTCCGTAATTTCATAGCCACAATCTTCGCGACCGGGCTCGGTGGCAATATTCGCAAGGATGTTTATCCCTTCAGGAACATTTCCGTAAAGAATATCATATTCGTCCCAGGTATAAGCAGGGTCATTAATATCCGGCTGGACCTTAAACCAGAAGGCGTATTTGCTTGGCCTGTTCCATCTGACACCAATGTTCTGGGCGTCAATGTAACCACTATCACTGTAGAAGGCCTTGGCTACCAATGCAGGATGGAAGCCGAACGGCGAATCCTCGTAGTCCGGAGTTGTCAGTCCGCCTTCACTTGAAGTTGCATCTGCACCCGCATCACCACTTGTACCCCCACCGCATGCGGTCAATAAAAAGAGAAACAAAACAACGGTTATTCTCATTACATTAAACATATGATCCTTTCTTAATACGATTATTACAGGGGGTTCCTTTAATATTTTACCTCAGGGAGCAATGGTTTTTCCAATCTGTCCTTCACAAAACGACGCTCTTTCGCTTCAGCAACGATCTTTTTAATTCTTCTCTCAAAATCATGACGGAACAGAATAAACTTCGCCTGTTGTTCAATCGTAAGTATATCCCTGAGTTCCGCCTTCTCCTCTTCATTAAGCTCCTGCAACTCCCTGTGTTTCCGTTCAAGTCTCTTCAGAATGCCTTTTATTTGTCCGTATGATTCTTCCTCCAGTGCCTCTCTGAGTTCT
>DRDE01000001.1 GCA_011040095.1 Nitrospirota bacterium | reverse complement strand
ATCTCAAACATGTTTATCTTGCTGTCAAGTATGTCTATGATATAATTCTCGAGCGTGTCCTTTACGGAAAGGTTGAATATAAACACATCCCTGGTCTGCCCGATCCTGTGAAGCCTCCCGATTCGCTGTTCGATTTTCATCGGGTTCCATGGGAGGTCGAAGTTTATGATTGTATTGCAGAACTGCATATTCCTTCCTTCCCCGCCGGACTCGGTGGAGACAAGGACGGGCATGTCATCCCTGAATCTTGCAATTGCCGCATCCTTCTGCTTCATATTCATACTGCCGCTGAAAGTAACATAAGGGATGCGCTCCCTTGCCAGCAGTTCCGTAATGTAGTCCATGGTCTTTATGTACTGTGTAAAGATAATCTTTTTTTCACGGGGATTTTTCATGAGTATTTCCAGGAGGGCCTTGCCCTTGCTGATGTCCCCGGTATCATTGAGGGCATCAATGATATCCTTTAATTCCCCCCCTTTATCAGAGGGTATGATTTTCATAAGGCTTTTCTTTAATGCAAACGGGCTGCTGCCCGCCTCTTTCAGAAGGAGGTTGATTACCGGTTTTTTTAAATCATCTCTTCTGAGATAACCGCTGATAATGCCGTAAACTTTCCTTTCAATATCAGTAGGCTCGACCCTGATGGTTGTGGCAAATCTCTTCGGGAGCTTCAGGTCTATGGCGCTCCTTGTGTTTCTTATCATCACATCCCTTAAGAGTTCTCTCAATTTTTCTTTATTGGCCGGGACCTTCTGATTGCCCCTTTTTACATATTCCTGCTTGAAGAGCTTCTCTGTCTTAAACTGTCCGGGCTTCAAAAGAGTAATAAGATTGAATAGCTCAATGAGATTGTTCTGCACCGGGGTTGCGCTCAGGAGAAAGATGAATTTCTTTTTAATCCGGTTAACGAGTTTCCACGACAGGGTGCGCCTGTTTCTCAGGTGGTGCGCCTCATCAACAACCACGAGGTCATAGAACTGTTCAATTACCGCCGGGGTGTTTTTGCTGCTCTTTGCCGTATTAATAGATGCAATTATGAACCTGTTTTTCCAGAAGCCCCTGGAGTCTGCCTGGAATTCAACATCATCCGTTGTCAGAAACTCGATGTGGAACTTGGACAGCATCTCCTCCTTCCACTGGGACACGAGAGACGCAGGGGCAAGTATAAGGACATTTTTAATCATGCCCCTCATAAGGTATTCTTTTATGAGCATCCCTGCCTCAATAGTCTTCCCGAGCCCCACCTCGTCACATAAAAGCGCCCTTCCGTGAAACTGCTTGAGCACCTTTTTGACTGTTTCAACCTGGTACCAGTATTTTTCAATGCCGGTCATAGCATCTATGCACAAAAGTTCATCAAAACCGCTCCGGACGCTCATCTGCATATAATCCGTTAAAAGCCGGCATTCATTCAGCGTTGACTTCACACCATCGATAAACGGCCTGAACTTCTCTTCATTAAACGGGGTTATTTTTACGGGAATTGTATGCGCCGGTATTGGTTCCGGCGCCGGGGACGGCGCTGCTTTAACAGTATCTGCGGGAACAACCTTTGCCGGAGGCTTCTTCACCTTATTATGGACATTGATCTTTGTCTCTTTTTTAAACCTGACCTCTGTATCCGTGGTCATAACATCGGTTTTCATTTTAATATCCTGTTTTGCAAGCAGGTTCCATTCCTTGAACTTAATAAAATCTGCAATCCCGGCAAAAACTTTTTTGGGATTCTCTTTGGGATGTATCTTCCAGGTCTGCTTTTTCTGCAGGCTTCTTGCTGTCTTAAGATACTCCTTTGCCTTTGTAATATTTTCCAGTGCAGCCTCCACTTGGCTCAAAGAAGTATAATCAACCCAGAAAGTCCGCATGGTTACGAGCTTCTGTAACCACGGCCGCGCCATTTTAGGATTTTCCCAGAAAACAAGACAGAGGTCCACAATATTATCCAAAAGCTCTTCATCATCAGGAAACTCGTGCAGCATTTTTTCAAGACAGCGGTATGCCTTTTTGAATTGCCCCTTTTTCAAAAACCGCTGGTAGGCCTTAAATGTGTCCTCAGGTGTTTCAAATATCATGAGATATACCCCTACCTTTCCGGCTTATCTTCTCTCAGTTCCATCTAAATAACAAACCCTGAAATAGTTCAGCTATCAATATTTAAAATAAATAATCGGTTACATGGATGATGGACAGCAGATAAAACCTGAGCATTTTTCAGCAATATAATGCTGAAAGCTTACCTTAAAACCAATATCTTGTTTTTATAATAATAACCATAAATAACTCAAAAGTCCATTGAATAACCGATTGAGTTGTCCGGGTCAGGCACCTGTCAGAACTGACAGTATACTCTTTTTCCGGAATCTGGTAATTTATCATGGGTCTTTATTATTTACAGGGTTCTACCGGACTATCGTTTCCTTTAAACAATTTTAAGGACAGAGGGATTTTATGAAGGGGGAGAGTATTTATGACCAGGACAGGTGTTTTATATGTGACAGCAATTTATTTTCTTATTTGTCTTACAGCAGCTTCTATGGCCGGCGCAGATATGCAGGAGATGGAATGGAAAGAGGCTGGCCGCGGCATCAGGGATTCAGACCTGCGGACAGTGGCGGTCAGCCCTGATAATTCGTACCTGGTTTTTGTGAATTCCTTTAATGCTGTTTACAGAACTACGGACGGGGGCAAGAACTGGGATGAAGTTTTGTCGTTCAGGGGAACGGGAAAGGCAATAAATGCCATTGCAATAACTCCGTCAAATGCAAAGATTGTCTACGCTGCGACTGATGACGGCCTTTACAGAAGCGATGACATGGGAATGAAATGGGAAAAAATCTTCAGCACAATCGGTGATACGGAGAAAGCCGTGCTTTGCGCGGCTGTTGATCCTGAAGACCCCGGCGTGATATATACGGGGACAGGAGCAGGTCTCTTCTTTACAAGAAACAATGGAAAGGACTGGAAAAGAGGCCGGAACCTGTCTTCCGGTTCCAAGCTGTATTTTATAGCCGTTGACCGTTCAAATCCTCATATAATCTATGCTGCCGCAGATAAAGGGTTATACAAAAGCTCAAACAGCGGCGGCAGTTGGAAGAGGATACTTGAAGTAAATTTCAATGCAGAACAGAGGGCTTACCCGGATGATCCCGATGCGAACGGGATTGCTGAAATCGAAATTGACAACAGGATACAAGGCATTGCAATCGACCCCTCGGATGCGGGCACGGTTTATGCCGGCACTTCACAGGGACTCCTGGTCACCAAAGACGGGGGATCAACATGGAAGGCTGTAAGCAGCCTCGGTCTCGGCAGCCGGGATATACGCCATATTGTAATTAATTCATCGGACCCCGACCATTTGTATGCAGCAACGGGCAGAGGGGTTTTCAGGTATTCAAAATCTGCCGGGATATGGGATGAACTCTATAAAGGCATGGTCTCTTCCGATGTGCGTTACCTGGCTTTTGCATCGGATACCGGGAACAACTTTCCTTCTCTATGGGCAGCGACAAAGAGAGGTATATTTAAATCGCTGCCCTCTGTGAGCGTTTCAGCTCAACAAGATATTGACCTGAGAAACAGAATAAAAGAAACGGAAGACGCACTTTCCATGTTTGCTCATGAACCGTCAATTGGAGAGATCAGGGAAGCAGCCATAATATATGCCGAGGTTCACCCCGGAAAGATAGAGAAATGGCGGAAGGCTGCAGCGCGCAGGGCATGGCTGCCGGATTTAAAGTTTGCATACGATAAGGGCAATGACTGGCAAAGCAGCACCTATTTCTACAGCAACTCTACAGAGAAATATACAGATGATGATATAACAAGAGGCGACGACAGCGGATGGTCAATCTCCCTGACCTGGGAGCTTGGCGACCTTGTCTGGGACGGCTCACAGACATCAATTGATGTGAGATCCAAGCTAATGGTTCAACTGAGGGATGACATACTTAATGAAGTGACAAGGCTCTACTTTGAGAGAAGGAGGCTGCAGATTGAGATGCTCATGTCTCCTCCCGGGGATATTAAGGACAGGATAGAAAAGAATCTCAGATTACAGGAGTTGACAGCAAATATCGACGCCCTGACAGGCTCCTATCTTTCAAAAAGGCTTGGGAATACCGGGCTCAGGGCCGGGCGATAATATAACGGACGGCAACATGCAATACAATGCCTTTGTTTTGACATGCGCGCCATGACCTTTTGCAACTAATCTTTGTAAGCGTTCACAGGGTGCAGGGAACAGTTACTAATCTCTTAAGGTCTCGGCCTCATCAATCAGCATGATCGGTATGTCGTCTTTTATGTGATATAAGAGCTTGCAGTTATCACAGATAAGGCCGCTTTCAGATTCGTTTAACCTTATATCACCTTTACACTTCGGGCATGCAAGGATATCAAGCAGTTCTTTTTTAAGAGCCATAGCCACCTCCTCCACTCAGGGATTTATTAAAAACGGAAATTTACCTTTGCAGGTTAAAAAATTAGTATTTTTGATGTATACTATTTTATCTTTTCGCTTTTTAAAATTATATAGCAATTTTAACAACTTTTTCATTAAAGCATATGGAAAAAGCAATAATTACTTTTGTGAAAGCTCCCCTGCCGGGCACGGTAAAAACAAGACTGCAGGCTGATATGGGAGCTGAAAAAACCCTTGAGATATATAAGTCCTTTGTTTCCGAAGTTACATCCCTGTGCGCAGGATTGAGGGGGATGGATAAATTCCTCGGATGTACCCCGACAAAAAACAATGATTTCCTCAGGCAAATTGCGCGGAAATGTAATATGAAAACTTTTAACCAGCGGGGAAATGATCTCGGAAAAAAGATCGTCAATGCCTTCAGGGATCACTTTAAGAAGGGTTACACCGAGATAGTCCTGATCGGCAGTGACAGCCCGACTATACCAAAAGAATATATAAGAAGGGCATTTCATGATTTAAAGAAAAATGATTTTGTTTTTGGTCCCTGCTGTGACGGAGGGTTGTATCTGATAGGAGTGAAAAAGAAAATAGAGCCTGCGATATTCAAAAATATTCCATGGGATACCGCCGAAGTCATGAACCTGACCCTTCAAAACCTCTATGATTTAAACATCCGCTTTTCAATGCTTCCGTTCTGGTACGACGTAGACAATATCGATGATTTAAGGTTCTTAAGATTGCATCTCAAGTATCTGAATAAAAACCTTCCTGTTTAACCACATTTAATCAGCAGGCTTTAGCCCTCGTCAGATTTCAACCCTGAACGTTTTATATTTAAAGACTGCCTTTACCACTTATTATTCCAACACCAGATTCATAATCGTAACTTCTCCATCGCTGATGTTCATATTTCCATTAACAGTTGTATCTCCTGTGCTGGTTGCGTAATCGCATTCATACCCGCCTTCTATGGTTACTGTTTTAGCAGCATTGATATTCAGGTCTCCTGTTAATGTTGCAATATGGCTTTTAATTAAATCCGGATTTACTGCATTATCATAGGCAGTCTGCAACAAAAAGAAATAATCGGATGTGCCGGCAATCATGACAGGAAGTGTAAGGGGACAGCTGTCAGAGCCATCTGCGATCAGGTCATCATCCGTATCAGAATCTGTCGGGTCAGTTCCTGCCTGATATTCTTCGAGATTCGTTAACCCATCGCTGTCATTGTCATAGCCTGCATCAAGGGGATCATCAGGATATTGTTGTATTGCAAATTAAACTAACCCCCCAAGCCACAAGTTATTCAAAATAACCAAACCCAAATCTTTAGCAAATCAGATTAAAATAACCGGAACAAAGATCAAAGAAAGGAACCCGAAGCAGGGAGCGAAACGTTTAGGCGACGAAGAAACTCCACAGCTTCGGGCAGGGTGAATAGTATTGTCACTTTTTTTCATGTTATGTTTCAAGGAAATAATAAGGCTTGGGCGGAGGTATCCGTTTCCAAGGCCGCCGAATTGTTTAAAAGAAGGATGTAAGAGCCAAAGGCTCTGGGGGCACGGATATGTAGAGATATATTTTGACGGCTATAACACCCCCATATGTTTAAGGCGATACCGGTGCCATGACTGCGGCTGTGTATATACGATAAGGCCGTTTGGATATTGGTCGCGGCATAAAGCGCCGGTAAGGATAATCTT